>DATNOY010000491.1:0-4784 GCA_036703495.1 Coleofasciculaceae cyanobacterium | reverse complement strand
AGTCAGCGATCGTGTGATGCTGCGATCGCTCAACTTAGACGGTGATGGACAGGCTGATCTCACCGTTCATGGTGGATTAGAAAAAGCCGTCTATGTCTATCCCTTTGAGCATTACGATTACTGGCGCAGTGAATTGCCTGATACAGCGTTAACACCCGGTATCTTCGGCGAAAATTTCACGGTGACTGGGTTTCGAGAAGCAGAACTAAACATTGGCGATCGCTTTCAGATTGGCGCTGTCAAGCTGATGGTGACCCAACCTCGCTTACCCTGCTACAAACTAGGGATTCGGTTTGGACGACCGGATATGGTGAAACGCTTTCTCGCCAGTCGGCGCACGGGCTTTTATTTCTCTGTTTTACAAGAGGGCGAAGTGGGAGCCGGAGACACTCTAGAGTTGGTGAGCCGGGATGAGAACAATATCACGGTTGCCGATATCACTCAACTTTATACCCGCGAACAAACCAATCCAGAGCTGCTTCAACGCGCCGCTCAACTAGAACCATTACCTGTAAGTTGGCGCGACTATTTTCAAGAGCAAATCCATCGGCAGGGTGAGAGGTAGATTAATCCGCCTGAAAACATCACCGTTATATTTTTATCAAATGGCCAGGAGTAATTCCATGACTACTTACCGCACTGTTTCGATCGCCGGTTTAGACATCTTTTACCGCGAAGCAGGTTCTCGGGATCATCCTACGATTTTACTACTGCATGGCTTCCCGACTTCATCTCATATGTTTCGCAACTTGATTCCTGAACTTGCAGATCAATTTCATTTGGTTGCACCTGATTATCCTGGTTTTGGCTATAGTTCAATGCCCACGGTCGATGAATTTGACTATACGTTCGATCATCTTACTGAGATTATTGCAGGTTTTATTGATGCGATCGGTTTGCAACGCTACAGTCTTTACTTAATGGATTATGGTGCGCCCATCGGCTATCGGCTTGCAACGCAGTGTCCAGAGCGGATAGAGTCGCTGATTGTGCAAAATGGCAATGCCTACGAGGAAGGCTTAGGTGATTTCTGGCAGCCAATGCGAGCCTTTTGGCAGAACAAGACACCCGAAAATACTGAGCGAGTGCGTCAGGCGCTAGCGCTCAAGGGCGCGAAATGGTATTACGTTACTGGAGCGAGAAATTTAGAAAATCTCAGTCCTGATACCTGGACTTTGGATGAAGCGCTGCTCGATCGCCCCGGTAACGTAGATATTCAACTGGCATTGAAGTACGACTATCAATCGAATGTGTTGCTGTATCCGCAATGGCAAGCTTACCTGCGCCAATATCAACCACCTACGCTCGTTGTGTGGGGCAAAAACGACCAAGGCTTTTTAGTCGAAGGAGCCGATGCCTACAAACGCGACTTGCAGAACCTTGAGTTCCATTTGCTAGATACTGGGCACTTTGCGTTGGAAGAAGAGGGAGAGGCGATCGCAGAGGATATCCGCCAATTCATGATCTCTCACGTTGTAAAGGAGAAGGCCATACTGGTGACTGGCAGGACATGATTTCGACTGGAAAGCGAGGTCAGAGCGTTGTTTCAACAGATTGTTTACTACTCATCACTAGGAGGCTGTCATCGGTAAGCAAGGGCTCGGAAAATGATGCGATCGACGCTTCGCTATCGCAACCCATATCCGTCAATTTTTCACATCACGGGCATAGCGGGAGTATTTGCAACATAGCCATTCTCCAACTTGAATGCTCAGCCTGAACCCAGGCGTGAAGGAGGAAGAAGATGTCAACAGAGGAAATCGAGTCGGTGTTAACAATTTACTTTGATAACATGGCGGCGATGAATGCAAAGGACTGGTTGGGAATTTTTGCTGAAGATGCAGTTATTCATGACCCTGTTGGAGGTCCACCTAAGCTAGTACACAAGCATTCCGAGCAGTTTTTCAAAATATTGTCCCATTTCTTTAAAGAGATAGAGCTATCAAAAGACGACATCTTCTTTGTGAAAAATGGGGCAGCAGTAAAGTGGACAATGCAGGTCGCTACAAAAACCGATCAGCATGTCACTGCTGAGGGAATTAGCATCTTTGAAATGAATGATGTCGGTAAGCTTCAAAAGGTATCATCTTACTGGGATGAAGCCGCAATGATGGCGAAGCTGAAGGGTTAGATGTTAAGCGTAAGCTTTGTCCACTAGAAACAAATGCAGCCGCTCTTTCGAACTCATTCCTGCAAGTTTTTGTCCTGTATGAGATCAACACCATTCTGTGAGAGAGATTCAGCATTGCGCTATTTGCAAGCATTGGTATAGCAATTTCAAATGAGTTGTGAGCAGAGGGGGTAGGGGACACTGCTCCCTCTGGGGATAAAGTCCCCAAACCCCTTGTTAGTTTTCCCATAACTGATTTAGGACTGCTATATACACAGGTTCAAAGCGCTTGAGAATCGATCGTCATGATCCAGATTCTTTTCACCATTCAACGAAACAAATTCAAAGGAAATCACAACATGAATAGGCTCACCTTTAGAAACAGCATTCGGCTGCTTCTGATTGTCACTCTCTTTCTAGGAGCCATCACAATCACTTCTCTAGGAGCGATCGTGAATACTGCAAATGCACAAGCCAATAAGCCCACGATTGCGTTTGTTCATGGCGCGTTCGCCGAGTCTTCCAGTTGGAACAGTGTATTGGCTAAACTGATCACAAAAGGTTATCCAACGGTTGCTGTAGCTAATCCCCTGCGCGGTGTTAAGAGCGATGCTGACTACGTTGCCAGCGTCCTTAAAGATATCAATGGTCCTATCGTGCTGGTTGGACATTCCTACGGAGGCTCGGTGATTACCAATGCGGTCAATGGTAACAAGAACGTGAAAGCCCTGGTCTATGTGGCTGGCTTCGCTCCTGAGTCGGGCGAAACTGCCGCTGAACTTTCAGGACGTTATCCGGGCAGCACCCTCGCGCCAACCCTCGCGCCGCCAGTTGTCCTACCTGATGGGGGCAAAGACCTGTACATCCAGCAGGACAAGTTCCACGCCCAGTTTGCTGCAGATGTGTCCGCTAGCGACGCGCAACTGATGGCTAGCACCCAGCGTCCGATTACGGAAGCCGCACTGAACGAAGCCTCTGGTGCACCTGCATGGAAATCGACCCCGTCCTGGTTCATTTATGGCGATCGCGACTTGAACATTCCAGCGGCAGTCCATTCCTTCATGGCGCAGCGGGCTAATTCAAAGGAGACCGTTGTTGTTAATGGCGCGTCTCATGTTGTGATGGTTTCCCATGCCGATGCTGTCGTCAACCTCATCGATCATGCTGCAACCGCTCCATAGACAGCGTTGCGATTCCATAAGACGCAAGTTTGGTTTTTGGCAAAACATTTGGTTGATACGCCATTGGTACGCAGTTAGTTTCAATCATTCAGGATTTTTATCAACAGGAGCAAACTCATGACACCTCAAGATACTGTTCAATCTAATCTCAGTGGACAACTAACACTGTCTCCCCAAGAGCAGCAACAGCGCTATGGTCAGGCAGTGGAGAAACTGAACTCAAGCTTGCGGGGGGATATAATCCTGCCAGGGGACGCTGCTTACGAGGCAGAACGAAAAGTTTGGAACGGTCTCTATGATCACTATCCCGCTGCAATTGTGCGCTGTGTCGATGCCGAAGATGTCAGAATGTCCGTCAATTTTGCGCGGGAGCTAGCGATGAAGCTCTCGGTGCGGAGTGGGGGACACAGTTTACCCGGATATGGTAGTAACGATGGTGGACTGGTGATCGACCTGGCCAATCTGAAGACAATTACGATCGATCCAGTCCGTCGCACGGCTCGTCTAGAGCCTGGACTCACCTGGGGCGAGGTTGCCAATACGCTTCAGCCTTTTGGTCTGGCAATGACGGCGGGTGATACTGCCTCGGTGGGTGTGGGTGGCTTACTCCCGGGTGGTGGCATCGGTTGGATGGTACGCGCCTATGGTCTAACGATTGACCACCTGCGATCGGTAGAATTGGTGACTGCGGATGGACAACTGCTGCGTGCCAGTGCCGACGAACATTCGGAACTGTTTTGGGGACTGCGCGGTGGCGGTGGTAACTTTGGCATTGCGACTGCATTTGAGGTAGATCTGCATCCAGGCGGAACGATTCTGGGCGGTATCGTTTTCTACGAAGCAACGGAGGCAGAACACATCCTGCGAGAATATACCCGTCTGGCAACAGCAGCTCCAGATGGACTCACAACTCAGGCGCTGTTCACCCTTGCCCCACCTGCCCCCTTCATTCCACCGGATAAGCAGGGAAAACCGATCATCGGTATCTTCGTCTGCTACACGGGCGACCTCAGTGAGGGTGAGCAGGTTTTGGCTCCCTTGCGTCAGATTGCCACCCCAATCGCTGACTTGATCGCACCGATGCCCTATCCCAATATTTTTGCATTCACTGACATCGCTGCGGCACCTGGTTTGCAACATCATGGGCGATCGCTGTTGTTTGAGACGTTCTCTGAGGAAATATTACATACCTTGGTCGAAGCTTCTCAGTCCGTCATGTCGCCTGAAATGACGATCGTCCTGCGGGTTCTCGGTGGCGCGATGAGTCGAATTGCACCCGAGGCCACAGCCTTTGCTCACCGCGACAAACAGGGTATGGTGTTGATTGCTAATTCCGCACCCCTATCGGTTGATGCTGCCAGTCTTAATGCCCGCACCCAGCACGTTTTTCAGGCGCTCTTGCCCTATTCCAACAGTGCCTATGTAAACTTCCTGGCGGACGAAGGAGAACGGGGTGTTCATGAAGCTTACCCACCTGCGACCTACGATCGCCT
>DATNOY010000490.1:0-2637 GCA_036703495.1 Coleofasciculaceae cyanobacterium | reverse complement strand
ATGTTTGAGAACAACGGCACGTTTCAGGTGATTGGTAAAGGCACAGTCACCATCGTTGACCCGGGCGAGTCCTCCCAGACTAACTATGCTCAGGTGGGCGATACGGATCCGCTGAATCTGCACAATCTGCGCTTACACATTTTGAGCCATGGCGATCGCTACGACCTCCATAAGAGGCAAATCGTGCCTCTGAGCCGCCCATAAGCCGTCTAAAATAAGCTGTCTAAAAAATAACAGACAGACTTTTCTGCCGCTGGGCAACCCCAGAAAAGAATTAGCTAGGGTTGCCCAGCGGCAATGTTGTAGTAGTGCAGGACTCCGATCCGCTAGGCAACTCAAGATACCCTAAAGGTAGGTCAACTTTTAGTCCGTTTTCGCTTAAATTGCTTTGTTTTGAGCCTAAGGGTTTAAAATTCACACCGCTTTTCGATCGCAAACTGTTCACCATGAACTGTTTAGGGTGTACCCAGGCTCAAAACTAGACTAATCCTGCCCTTTTGCCTTGCAGTTTCCTCTAGCGCCCCTCTTCTGCTCCTACCAATGATTTCTTGATCTAGTTATGCAAATCCTCAAAACTCTAACGCTGCGCGGTCCCAACTATTGGAGTATCCGCTATAAAAAATTAATTGTGATTCGCCTAGATCTAGAAGATCTAATCGATCGCCCTTCTAATGACATTCCTGGATTTTATGAAGGATTAACAGCAGTATTACCCACCTTAATAGAGCATGTTGACTCATCCGGTCAACGCGGCAGCTTCTTAGAGCGAGTCAAAGCGGGTACGCTGATGGGGCATATTGTGGAGCATGTGGCTTTGGAGCTACAAACTCTGGCAGGTATGCCAGTCGGCTTTGGGCGGACTCGCCAAACTGTAGAGGCTGGCGTTTACCAGGTGGTATTTGAATACATTGATGAGCAGGCAGGCCGTTATGCGGCCAGGGCGGCCGTTCGCCTGTGTCAAAGCATTGTTGCCACAGGCAGCTATGCGCTGACAGAACTAGAGCAAGACTTGAATGATCTGCGGGATTTTGCAGCACAAGCTTCTTTAGGTCCTAGCACCGAGTGCATTGTCCGAGAAGCTGAGGTGCGGGGAATTCCTTGGGTGCAGATGGGAGCACGAGCGCTGATTCAACTAGGGCACGGGGTGCATCAAAAGCGCATTCAGGCGACCCTCAGCAACCAAACCAGTATTCTGGGCGTTGAGCTAGCCTCCGATAAAGAAGGAACCAAGCGGGTGCTGCGTGATGCAGGCGTGCCAGTGCCGCGAGGCACGGTCGTTTATTATTTGGATGAACTGGAGCAGGCGATCGCTGATGTCGGCGGCTACCCGATCGTGATTAAGCCCTTAGACGGCAACCACGGGCGAGGCATCACCATCAACATTGACAACTGGGAACTGGCCGAAGATGCTTATGATGCCGCTAAAGAAGTTTCTAAAGCTGTCATTGTGGAGCGCTTTTACAAAGGGCAAGATCATCGGGTCTTAGTGGTGAATGGCAAGCTGGTGGCTGTGGCAGAGCGCGTACCTGCCCATGTGGTAGGAGACGGCAAATCCACCATTGAAGCGCTAATTGAAGAAACAAACCGCGATCCCCGACGCGGCGATGGTCATGAAAATATCTTGACCCGGATTGAACTCGATCGCACCTCTTGGGAATTGCTCGATCGCCAAGGCTATGATCTGAGCACGGTGCTGAAGCCGGGTGAAGTTTGCTACCTGAAGGCGACTGCCAATCTGAGTACCGGGGGGATCGCGATCGATCGCACCGACGAAGTGCATCCCGAAAATATCTGGCTGTTCCAGCGGGTTGCCAAAATCATTGGACTCGACATTGCCGGCATTGATGTCGTCACTGAGGATATCTCTAAACCCCTGCGGGATACCGATGGAGTCATTGTAGAAGTCAACGCGGCTCCCGGTTTCCGCATGCACTTCTGCCCCAGTGAAGGGATTCCCCGCAACGTGGCGGAACCCGTACTCGATATGCTGTTTCCAACCGGCAAGCCCTCCCGAGTGCCGATTTTGTCGATTACCGGCACCAATGGCAAAACCACAACCACCCGCCTGCTGGCTCACATCGTCAAGCAGACGGGGCAAATTGTCGGCTTTACCACCACAGACGGCATTTACATTGGCGGCTATCTAGTTGAGCAAGGCGACACAACTGGGCCGCAAAGCGCTCAGGTGATTTTGCAAGATCCCACTGTTGAAGTCGCCGTGCTGGAGACGGCGCGAGGCGGCATTTTGCGATCGGGTTTAGGGTTTGAGCAATGTGACATTGGCATTGTTCTGAACGTGGCAGCCGATCACCTGGGGATTGGGGATATTGACACAGTTGAAGATTTAGCCCACCTCAAGAGTGTTGTGGTAGAAACGGCTTGCTCCAACGGCTACGCCATTCTTAACGCAGATGATCCTCTGGTTGCAGCCATGGCATCCAAGGTGCAGGCCCAGGTTGCCTATTTTTCCATGAACCCTGACAGCGAACTCGTTCGCAGTCATACCCAACAGGGGGGGCTGGCGGCTGTCTACGAAAATGGCTATCTATCCATTCTCAAAGGCGACTGGACGCTGCGGATTGAGCAGGCAGTCAATGTGCCTCTGACGATGGGTGGACGCGCTCCTTTCATGATTGC
>DATNOY010000489.1:0-6921 GCA_036703495.1 Coleofasciculaceae cyanobacterium | reverse complement strand
TGTAGGGGTGCAAGGCCTTGCGCCCCTACCGCTAATGTTGTTGCCAGTGGGGATGTGATTAAATTGCCAATCCCTTAGCGACCCTCACCAAACTGCACAGGGAAAACTGATTCTTCAATTTGGCGTAATGCTAGGCATTACGCCAAATTGGGCTTGGCATTTTTTTACAGCGCCTTAAGTTGGATCCAGTGCAAATTCGTTGCCGACAGACAATGTTAGAGGTCCTTAAAAACTGGGAAGCATTGACTTATCTTCAACAATCAGCGACCTAAAAGCCTATGAGCAATCAACGGTTTGGCGATCGCTGATGGCTAGAGAAGATCTTGCTTTTTAAGGTGCGGAACCGATCTCAGTAAAATTTCGGATTGCTTCAAAAAGACTTTGCTAAAACGAGATAAACGTTCAGCATTTACGCTAGCCCTATCCAGTTTTGAAAGTCTCTATTCTGGTTCTAGAAACCGCACCTTCCCAATTCCTAGAACAGGAATCAGGTAAAGCATTCAAGGTTCTTCAATTTATACAAATTTCTGGGAACTTATCATGGCTGTTGAAAAAGTTAATTCTTCTTCTAGTTTGGCTGAAGTCGTCGATCGCATTCTCGACAAAGGAATTGTGATTGATGCTTGGGTTCGCGTCTCTTTGGTAGGTATTGAGCTGTTGGCAATCGAAGCTCGGGTCGTCATTGCTTCCGTAGAAACCTATCTGAAGTATGCCGAAGCTGTCGGTCTAACTACTCAGGCTGCTGTCCCTTCTGCATAGTTCAACTCATGAAATGAGTGTTGAGAATTTAGTTGTTTCAAACTTTTCTCAGCACTCTTCCTGACTTCTCACTACCGTATCCAACTCTTTCATTCCTTCTTCCTTCATCCTTTGGGAGCTGGCTCTGTGATTTCCCTCAAAAATTCCTGGCAACAGCAGCGCCAACAGCGACAGCAAGCGTTAAGCCAACGGCAGCAGCAGGTTCGCCAAACGCTAGATCGCTTTCAGCAAGAGCGACAGGAAAAGGCGATCGCTCTCCGAAAAAGTTTATATGACTTCCAAGGGAGACTGCAGCAGGAAACTCAAGCGCTGCTGCTGCAAGCCCACCTTCAGCGCCAGGAGCAAGCGATGCAACTCGCTCAGCAACTTTGCCACTTTACCCAACAGCTTCGCCAGCAAACGGCAGAGCTGTTATCCATGCACACGGCCGATCGCGTTTTAATGACCCAACAGCTGTTTCAGGAGTTGGGGGAGTTTCAAGCTAGCCTCACCACTTCGGTCAAGCTATTGCGGCAAAACTTGCAAACGCAAATTCAAGCCCTGCGAGCCGAAACTCAAGACATGCTGCAAGCTCATCGGCAAACCCGCATCCGCAACCAAATGCAGACGATGCAGGAACTTGCTACGTTCATAGAAGTTCTGCAATCCGAGGTGGAAAGCTATCTGACGGAACTAGGGCAAGCCCGCCAAGCGCAAGCAAAACACATGCAGCAGCAGCTTCAAGAGTCTCGTGAATGCCGTCTTGCTGAAACCGCCACCCTCTTCCAGCAGTTGACAGAATTTCGAGCAGATTTGCGATCGTTCTGCGCTGAACTGCGCCAATCTGTTTGGGGTGAAGCGATCGGGTTGGAAAAGCCATCAGTTCCGGCATCCGCTCCGGCATCGGCTCCAGCAGGGGTTACGGCACTCAACCTCGGCAAATCAGAGACTTCATCCCGTCCCCAAGCGGTAGCAATTGCACCTGCGGCAGACCGCTCGCCGGTTGCCGCAGATCCTATGCCGATCGAAAAACAAATTTATCAACATCTTTACCAAACTCAAGGTGCCCGCCTGACTGAAATTGAAACAGCCTTAAAGATTAATCGGTTTCAAGCTGTCGATGCCCTGCGATTGTTAATCAAACAAGGGCTGGTGATTCAGCGCGATCGCGTTTACCTAATTCAAGAGGAAGTTCGTCTGTGACTACCGTTCTTAAAGCCAGCCCCCGGCAATTTGTAGCAACTCCAGCTGTCGAACGAGTCGCTATGCGGGCCTTTCGCTATTTACAATCGGGCTATTCAGTACATTTACGTGGGCCTGCTGGAACTGGAAAAACCACGCTGGCCCTGCATCTTGCCGATCTCATGGCTCGTCCATTGATGCTAATTTTTGGAGACGACGAGTTCAAAACTTCGGATCTGATTGGCAATCAGACGGGGTATACCCGTAAAAAAGTGGTGGATAATTACATCCACAGCGTCGTCAAAGTAGAAGATGAACTGCGCCAGCACTGGGTTGATTCTCGGCTGACGCTGGCCTGCCGGGAAGGCTTCACCCTAGTCTACGACGAGTTCAACCGCTCTCGTCCGGAGGTGAATAACGTTCTGTTATCGGCGCTGGAAGAGAAATTGCTGGTACTGCCACCCAACAATAACCGCAGCGAGTATATTCGCGTTAGTCCGCATTTTCGGGCGATCTTCACGTCTAATCCCGAAGAATATTGCGGGGTTCACGCCACTCAGGATGCGTTACTCGATCGCCTCGTGACGATCAACATGCCAGAACCCGATGAGTTGACTCAACAAGAAATTGCCGTCCAGAAGAGTGGCATTGATCGCGATAGCGCGTTGCTGATTGTCCGTCTGGTCAAGGCTTTCCGCACCCGTACCGGCAATGAAAAAGCATCGGGACTGCGATCGTCCTTGATGCTGTCAAAAATCTGTCAAGAGCATGAAATCCTGGTGATGCCGGAAAACGCCGAGTTCCGGGAAGTATGTCAGGATATTTTGCTCTCCCGATCGGGATTGCCCTTGCACGACGCGACCCAAATTCTGTGGGATATCTTCAACGAAATGATCCAGGACGATGTCATGCAGTCTCACATCGTTGCCGAGCCTGTTTCGGAGGGCCATAGCTTTGCCCCACAGTCTCGCATCATTCCCAAAGGCAGCCCTAAAGGCAGCTCCAAAGGCAGCATTGCACCTGCTACAGAATCCGACCTGGAATTTGCCGCAATGGCGGCTTCTTTGAATGATACAGATCTGCCTGACGAAACTTTAGAAACTGCCAGTGCTAAATCTCGCACTCCAACCGCAACCCTGACTCCCCCGGCGCTGACTAAACCCAAGCAATCCTAGGCTATATCCTTCATTCCCGCTGCCCCCATGACTTTCCCTCCTTCGACCCCCCACTCCAACCGGACAATTGCTACCGCCACGTCAGGCTCAACGCTGGCGGATGTGCTGGCACGCGTATTAGACAAAGGTATTGTGATTGCAGGTGATATTTCTGTTTCAGTGGGGTCTACAGAGCTTCTAAGTATTCGGATTCGGTTGCTGATTTCGTCTGTTGATAAAGCTAAAGAGATGGGCATCAACTGGTGGGAAAGTGATCCTTTTCTCAGCAGCCAATCGCGTCAGCTCGTAGAGGCAAATCAGAAACTGATGCAGCGAGTGGAGAGTTTAGAAACCGAGTTGCGATCGCTCAAGCCCAGTGCCGCCAAAGAAGCATAAAGTGTTGTTGCTTCCCGATCCGGGGAACTGTTCCATACTGCACCGAAGCAGAACCAGATATCTTAGTGAGTATGACAACTCCTAATCTGCCTGTTTCAGTTACGCCTAATCTCCCCCCATCGCGCAAAGATCAGGGGTTGGCTCCGCTATTGCTTACCGTTGTTGAGCTAGTCCGTCAACTGATGGAAGCACAGGTGATCCGCCGCATGGAGGCAGGCGAATTAGAGGATGCAGATCTCGATCGGGCGGCCGAAAGTTTGCGAAAGTTAGAAGAACAGGTCGTTAAGCTCTGCGACGTGTTTGAGATTGACCCAGCCGATTTGAATATCGATCTGGGCGAACTGGGCACACTGCTGCCGAAACAGAGTGGCTATTATCCCGGTGAGAATTCTGCCAATCCCACGATTTTGGAATTGCTCGATCGCCTGCTTAATACCGGCGTTGTTCTAGAAGGAGATGTCAATTTGGGACTGGCGCAGCTCAATCTAGTTCATGCCAAGTTACGCTTAGTGCTGACTTCTAAACCGATCGATTAAAGGTATCAAATCAGGTTCAAATAGATTTGAACCGGCTCAGAGCATTTTCAGCCGCCTGCTTTTCAGCTTCCTTCTTACTGCGTCCTTTGCCTTCACCGTAGAGGATTTCACCGACAAAAACCTGAGCAATAAATTCGGGGGCATGAGCCAAACCGCCCACTTGTCGCGCAACATATTTTGGAGGCGTAGGGCTGAGGTTGGCATGTACCCATTCTTGAAACTGATTTTTGAAATCTACATTAGAACGAACAACGACGATATCTTCGGGCACAGCCTTGAAGAGTTCTTCTACGGGCGGACGAACGGCTTCAATGTCGCGATTGTTATCTAAATAGTACGCTCCAACCACGGCTTCAAACGTGCTGCTTAACAGGTTGGGATTTTGATATCCACCCTCTCGAATGGCACCTTGCCCTAGCCGCATTTTCAGGTGTAGACCTACCTCGATCGCAAACTTAGCCAGCTGTTGTTCATCTACTAAGGCCGATCGCCTGCGCGTCATTTTATCTTCACCCAGTTCTGGATGAAGCCGATAAAGATATTCACCGCTAAGAAAGGTTAAGATTGCATCTCCTAAAAACTCTAGGCGCTCATTATCCTGCGTTGTCCCAGGATTCTCGTTGACGTAAGAGCGATGGGTAAGCGCCAATTGCAACAGGGTTTCGTCTTTGAAGATCAAAAGTCTATGCATTGAAGCATGGGATTGC
Source organism: Coleofasciculaceae cyanobacterium (assembly GCA_036703495.1). GTDB lineage: Bacteria > Cyanobacteriota > Cyanobacteriia > Elainellales > Elainellaceae > Drouetiella. Next base: position 2,208 of record DATNOY010000489.1, on the reverse strand, counting down.
TACCGGTAATATGGCATTGTGCAGTGATCCTGTAGAGATCAGGTCAACTCTTCATCACCTTAGCCAAATAGTCCTGTACCAAACAAGCCCGAAGAAGCTCTGCGAATTTGCAGCTGGTAATCCACCGACCGATTAGAACCCTTGACACTCACCTTGAGATAGTAGGTGCCAGAATCAAATTTATTAGTGGTAAATTTCTTGGTTTTTCCAGGATCGACGCTGGCAAGAGTTTGCAGCGTACTCCCACTTTCATTCAAAACAGCCGCAAAGACGCTGGGCTTTTTGAACAAGTCTGTAAAGGGATTGAACGATCGATTGTTTTGCAGCGTCACCTGTGCCTTACTGCGTTTATCCAACGTAAATTGATAATAAATGGAATCTTGCTTGGAAGCGGTGCTGGATGCCGTTTTGGTTTTAGACGAACTTAAGGTGCCGAAATCTTTATCAATATCAAACAGGCTAGAACTGCGGCGAATCATCGGTGAAGATAGGAGATTCGCGTTCGTGAAAGTGCGAGTTGATAGTGCATTCATAGGAAACAATGTTGATCCACTTCTGGAAGTATCAGTTGACGATCAGGATTTGCCGACTTCCATCATAGCCAGTAAGTGAGGCGATCCTGAAATTTTTGCCCCGATTAATAGGCTGCATTTTAATAGGTGCATTTTAATAGGCTGCATTACGGGACAGCAGTGCTGTAGTAGCACCACTCACGCTCCAGGACGATGAGCAGTTTCTAGAAACGACATCAGAAATGACAGTGGGTCACTCATATTGGCTGCAAAGCCTAGAATGCCTCGATCGCGGTGTTCGTAGAGGAGCGTACCGGACTGATCAAACAGGAAGGTTGCGCCTCGCTGAGTTAGATAGGTGGCATCCGGCACGTAGGTTTTCCAGTGGCTGAGTACCTCCACCATGTTTTGCAACCGCAGGGTTGCCAATTCAAAGGGTCGTTGAAATCCCTTTCCTCCAGCCAGATTGAAGAACGAACCTTTGAAAGCAGGCAGTGGCACTGCTTGAATCACCTGATCATCGGCAATCAGCTGGGGAGCTTGGCGATCGCCCCGGTAGCCCCGCAATACTTCTGCTAGGGTACCAGGACTACCTACTCCGGCACACATCAGCATCAGATTCAGCCAGGCATTTTGGGTGGGCGAAAGTCCAGGCAGGCGGAGCGAGAGTCCTGGGTAGAGACCAAGCTGCTGATGCAGTTTTGCCTCAGGGTCAACCAACAGCGCATCGGGTGAGAACCCGGTATATGTGCAGAATTGTTCTCCTGAAGCGCGATCGCCAATACCGACTGCCCGGACGGTTAAGTTCGCGGCTTGCAGTCGTTCGGCATATCGTTGTAGCCACCAAGCATACTCAAGGCTATCAAAATCTCCTAGTTGAGGCAGCACCAGGATCAGTAGGCGATGGGCAGTGTCGCACCCATCCAGGATAGAAACCTGCTTGCCATCGCTGACCCGTTGCCGTTGAGTTTGCTGCAAGAGGGGGTACAGATTCATGGGAAAGAAGGATTAACTAGGATAAAAGGCTAGCTTCAAAGAACTGAGGGAGCAAAGATCGAAGAACTGGAGTTCGGAACTCGCAGCAGCATTATGGAGCTAAATTATAGGGCTGAATCATGGGGCTGAGAGCTTCTGTCCAGCCCGCCGAATTAGGTGAGTTGTGCTTGACACTGTGCCCGAAAATCATCGCCCCGTTGCTCAAAATTTTGATACTGGTCGAAGCTGGCACAGGCAGGCGAGAGCAGCACTACTTTTGCTCCCAGCTGCTGCCCCAGTTCTGCCCCTCTCACCACCGCACGATCCATAGTTTCCACAATTTCAACATTCAGGTAGCCACTCTGCTTCAACCGATCGGCAAAGGCAGGCGCAGCACTGCCAATCAACAAAACCGCTGCAGCTTTGTCCTGAATTGTTTCTAGCCAGCCTGCGTCATCTCCGGCTTTTGCTTCGCCCCCAGCGATCAGAATAGCAGGCGCATTCACCGCAGATAAGCCCACCTGAGCCGCATCATAGTTAGTGGCTTTGCTGTCGTTGATGAAATCAATGCCTTTCCAGGTGCAGATATATTCCAAACGATGAGGCACGCCGGGGAAGGTAGCGACGGCTTCAGCGATCGCCGCTGGCTCAATCCCAGCCAATCTGGCTGCCAGAACCGCCATCAGTAAATTCTGCTGATTGTGCGCCCCGACCATACGCA
>DATNOY010000488.1:0-2694 GCA_036703495.1 Coleofasciculaceae cyanobacterium | reverse complement strand
AGCTGCGACATGATGTTTTCCATCACGTCATGGGAGGGAGCCGTGACGCGAATTTCCGCTGAAGAGGTGCTGTTGCGCTGCTCGCCCAAGTTAAAGTTCAAGACCTGGAAGGTGCCACCCCCTTCCACAATCAGATCTAATGCCTGGTTAATGAGACCAGAATCCAGCAAATGCCCTTCTAGCTGAATTGTGCGAGTTTCGATTGTGGCGATCGCTTGATGCAGGGGTTCAACCGCTTCCGTGGTGCGCAAGGTCAGGCATTTGGCAGCGCCACCGGCCTTGAGGAATTCAGTCAGCGGCGTTTCAAGTATCCTAAATCCACATTCTCCAATGCGAGCCTTCAAGTCATCGCTGATTTTGTTGAGGATGATCAGGCGATCGATATTCACAGCATTGCAGGCAAAGTTGACGGCATCGGCTTCATCCACCACAATCCGCTTCGCTTCCGGCACTCGCAGTTCAATCATGCGATTGGAGTACGCATCAAAAGCAGGGGGGTAATAGAGCAAGTAGCCATCGCTCAAGGGACAGAAGCAGGTGTCTAGATGATAAAAGCGTTCATCCATCAAGCGCAGGGAGACTACTTCAATATCCAGCCACTTGGCCAGATATGGGTGAGAGTCTAGCTCCGACCTAAAGCCGTAGCCCGCCCAGAGCCAGCGTCCCTCACGATCGAGCAAGGCATCCCCCGCTCCTTCAAAGGGCAGATCCTTGGGTAACACATGCACCGTAAACCCCTGATCCTCAAACCATTTTTGGAAAAACGGCTCTTCCCCCTGGCGCTCTTTATGGAAGAATCGACTTAAAACCACCGTATTTTCTAACACTAGCCCGGCATTGGCAGTAAATACCATATCGGGAACCCCTTTTTGAGGAGCAACCAGATCGACCGTGGCGTTGTCCTTTAAGATATGAAAAAGCCCCTGCCATTGTTCAACCGCGCGATCGCGTGATGACTTGTGAATGTTTCCCTCCATCCAGGGATTAATCACATAGTCCACGTCATAATGGTCAGGCGCGCACATGAGAAAGCGAATCGAAGAACTCATAAGAAACCTATTGTGTCAGTGTGAGATAGGTGCAATCGGCTTGCAGTAATTTATAGGATCGCCAGTTTTTGAGATAGTTGACTCAAGACCGTCACATTCAAGACTGCTAAAAATGTTCCTCAGGATCATGGCTCTAAGCTACGCCTAATCAAAGGGCTACGGAGCCAGGAGACAACCAATTCTCTATTTTATGACACTAGAGAGTATGGCTTTAGGAGTCTGTTACATTGCAATTACATTGCAATAGGTTCATGCAATATGTCTATTGCAACATGGGTTGCAGAACTGCACCGATCGCGACAGCCAGCCGCAATCTAGAGAGACAGCCAGTCCCAATCTTAAGTCATTGATTGGGGGGAATCTGTTGGACAATCCCTTGAAACCTTGACATTTGCGCTGTGAGTCCGGGCTGTGAGTCTGGGATTTTGGCAGCTTGACTTGTTGTACTGGAATGCCGTAGCTGTAGGTCAGGGTGCTACTCAGATGACTGTTTTGGCTTTGGGTTTAGTTTTGCTTTCTGCCCTGGTGCATGCGTCGTGGAATTTGTTCGCTAAACGTGCCGGGGGAGGAGCCGCTTTTGTCTGGCTATTTGCTTCACTATCGTCGCTATTTTATGCCCCGTTAGCCGTAGCGGTATTCTTGCTGCAACAGCCGCATATTGGCAGCACGGGACTGCTATTTATGGCCGGCAGCGGACTGCTGCATGTCGTCTATTTCCTGTTGCTGCAACGGGGCTATGAAGCGGGAGATTTATCCGTGGTATATCCCTTGGCGCGAGGCACAGGTCCGTTGCTTTCCACGACAGCTGCGATCGCCTGCTTCCAGGAACACCCGACCGGGCTGGCTTTAATTGGCATTTTGCTGATTGCGCTGGGTACTTTTCTGCTGACCTGCAATTCTGGCACAATCTGGGCAGCTAACCAGCGGATGGCGATCGCCTATGGTCTGTTAACAGGCGTGATCATTGCCGCTTACACGCTCTGGGATAAGCAAGCGGTCAGCACGCTAATGATTCCGCCAATCCTGGCCGATTATGGCTCTAACCTGAGCCGGGTTGCACTCCTCACCCCAATTGCCCTGCACCGCTGGCAGTCCGTTCGTGTCACCTGGCAAAGGCACTGGCAAGAGGCGATCGCCGTGTCCTTGCTTTCTCCGTTGGCTTATATTTTAGTGCTGACAGCGCTGGCGTTCACGCCCATCAGCTATGTGGCTCCTATGCGAGAAATTAGCATTTTAGTGGGCGTGATTTTGGGAACGCGGTTGCTCGCTGAAGGGGAACCGAAGAAGCGGCTGATGGCAGCCGGGATCATAGTGTTGGGTGTGGTGTTCTTAGCTATCGGCTAGCGCCATCCGCCACAGGCTGTTTGGAGTGCAAATTGAACCGACAGCCTTCCGTCAAGATGTGCAACTTCACACCAAACACAGTCATTGGGTCATCCCCGCGAATGGTGTTCAAGTTGTTGTAGGTCGTACTCGACTCATCCACCACCGTCACCGATCCTTCCCCCACCACACGGAACTCTGCCCCTTTGACAATAATTGCCGTATTCTCATCAATCCCTACGCCAATCACAGCCGGATCCAGCAGCAGAGCCGCAAGCAGCCGACCGAGCCGACCCCGCTGAGCAAAATGTTGGTCTAACAC
>DATNOY010000487.1:0-2145 GCA_036703495.1 Coleofasciculaceae cyanobacterium | reverse complement strand
TGCCCCCAATGCTGAAGTAGCCCGGAATATAGCCAAAGGTCGCCTTCCGCCACTTCAGCTGATCGAGATCGCAGCGGCGATATTCCGGCAGAATGGTGAAAAAGTCCTCATACATTTCCAGCAGCGAACCAGGATTTTCGGGATGCACCTGATGATAGTGAAACAGGTAAAACGTTAGCTCATTGCCTCTGCCTGGAAACAGCTCCCAGATCAGCTGCCGCCCGCGTGAAATATCCCCGTGGCTGTTGAGCACATCGCCATACTGGGCATCCCAAACGCCAGGTTCAAAGCCGCCATCAATCACCGCGCCCACCGTCGGGCAAACGCTATCAAAAGCTCGGCCGCCGTTGAGCTGCCAGGCAATCGGGGAAGCTGTGCCCATGGCATCTACAATCAAGCGGCCTTGCGCTTGCTGAGGCGTTTTGGTAGGTAGATGAATCGCCTGCAGCGTGACCTGATCGGCTCCCACATCGGCTCTTAGAAACTCGGTTTCATCCCAGATTTCGCCGCCGTGCGATCGCAGCTTTTCTCCACACAGCTTGAGGAATTTCTCAGCGTCAATGGCGACATTTAGCACGGTGGGGGTGTGTAGCACCGTCGCTCGGGCTTGTGGTGGATTGTTCGCATCAAAAAACTTGTTAAATCCATCCACATATTCGCGGGCAATCACACTCTCAAATTCCGCAGGGCTAAACAAGCCCAAATCAATCAAGGTCTGGAACTCGCCGCGCGAGATATTCCACTCCCGATTCATCCGGCCAAAGGGCAAACGTTCAATCAGCAGCACCCGGTAGCCCAGCTGCGCCATCATGGCTGCATGAACAATGCCCAGTGCGCCCCCGACATAGATGATGTCATAGGTAATTAAGTCAGGGGCAATTAAATCGGGGTTAGGGGCAGCGTTGCTGGGAGGGTTGCGGAACACCACCTGTTTAGGCTGCTGCGGGTTCTTCGCTCCCTCGCGCCAGCGTTGCTCCCACCAGTAGACGCGCGTCAGGTCATACTCGCCATTGGGGATGGCGCGAAAGTAGTGGACGGTTTTGGGATAGCGCAGCGCCAAAGCTTCGAAAATGGACTGCTGAGGGTCGATCGCCGGCGGTTCTGGATAGCGTTGGGGAAACTGCGATCGCAGTTCTGCCGTCAGCTGCCGCAAGATCTCTTTTTCGTGGGGCAGCTTCCGGTTAGCCCACCGGAAGACTTTCAGATACGTAGTTCGCTGGAGCGACCAAATAAAGACAGACAGTTCTTCAGGTAAAACCTCGGAGGTTGCCGCAATTTCGCTGCTATTTAATGGAGTTTCAGAAAATATCAGGCGAATGCCATCCGGGGCAGTCTGTTTTGTGACAATGCTGCCAAGGTTGGGGCTGAACTGCTGGTGCAGCCAAGTACGCACCGCGTCTATGTCCGGTGTAGGGACTTCGATATAAAGAACCTCTTGCATCGTCAAATTCTAAAACTCCAATTAATTTTCTAAAAAGATAGTAAATTTCCTATAAAACCACGTTGACACCCCTAAAAAGTGCGTTAAACTTCCGGGTACATTCCGTCTTCTTAACAAACTTTACATAATTCTCATATTCATCAGGGAATGCTTTCCTCAAGGCATCATCAATGAATTATCCCATTCCGGCAAGCCCTCAAGAAATAGTAGCGCTCGGCAACAGGCGCGTGAATGAAGAATTGATCGCAACGGCGATCGCAGGTGTTGTGCAGATTGCCCGCTCTAAGGGGCAGTCTCTAGAAGACCTGACCGCTGAAGTGCTGGCAGATGACAGCATTCTCGATCGAGACTCTCGCCGTTGGCTGAGTGATGTTGTAGCCCAGGCATGGCGAACTTTGCCCTAAGCCCTTGTGTCAGCTCTACTGTGTAAGCTCTACGGTTGAGGCTTTACACTTAGGGATGGGCACAGGGCCTTAGGGATGGCACAGGTCCATAAGGGTCGCAATTGGTGCGCCTGCATATCAATCTTTCTCAGGATATAAGACTCAGGACATAAAACAAAGCGTAAAAGGCGATCGAGGTTTGATCATTCCCTGTCCATATGCCGCTAAACCTGACCCATCGTTTACCTAAAAATTCAGAGATTGCTGCCGATTTTACGCTCTCCCTCACCGCAGAGGAGCGATTGCGATCGCATCACCACT
>DATNOY010000486.1:0-2715 GCA_036703495.1 Coleofasciculaceae cyanobacterium | reverse complement strand
AGGCATTGGGCGAGAAACTGCCTACAGGCATGGTAGATTGCCGGTATCCTCCTGCCGCTTCAGCTGCATAGGCGTAGGCACTACCATAATTGGCCACTTGGCTGGTGATGGTTTTGCCGTAGTGAAACGGGGTGCTGGTGCCCGCTCGGCAAGCGTATTCCCATTCCGCTTCACTGGGGAGCCGGTAGGCAGTGCCCGTAGATTGAGAAAGCCGATCGCAAAACTCAACCGCATCCAACCAAGAAACCGATTCTACTGGCAGATCCATGCCTTTGAAATGGGCTGGATTAGGGTTTAAGTCTCGGCTGACTTTGGGTAAAGCCGCAACCGCCTGCCATTGGGATTGGGTTATGAGGTACTTGCTGATAAAAAATGGCTGAACCGCTACTTGATGTTGTGGGCTTTCACTAGGGGCGCTAAACCGTTCCGTGTCAGCCGCTCCCATCCTAAAGCGTCCCCCCGCCACAGCAACCATTTCCAGGGGCGGGCTGGCGTTTAATGCAACGGCAAAAAATTGGGATTGCTGGCGATGGCGATCGATCTCCAGCCCCTGTTGATTAATTTTGACCACCTCAAAGTTAAAGGATTGTAATTGACGCAGCTGCTTTGCCTGACGCTCAGGAGTAGCAATCACCGCTGCCAGGGATCGAGATCCGACCCCTGTAAACAGACCCACACTCCCAAGTCCAGCGTATTGAATTAATCGTCGTCTCTTCATAATGCTGTTCCCTCCCCACAGTCTTTGAACTTCGGCAAATGCCATACAGCCGCAGCTAAAAATTTCCGCGACATAGCAAATGATCAACGCAATGATCAATAGTAGAAATCATTTAAAAAGCTTGCCCTATACCCAGTTGTGCTTCAAAGAGGCATAACAACGCAGGTATCATTCATAAAGATCGGAAATTTACTAAGTATAGAATCGTTCCAGGGACTTTTGGAAAGATATCATTCACATCAAGAGTCGGCATGAAAATATAGAAGAAGAAATAGAAACAATCATAGAAGTAGTTTGTTCATGAAGCTGATGTAACATTAAGAACAAACTTTCTACTCAAGAGAGTAAATCTTAAGGACAGGGTAAAAGAGTATCGCACAATACAAATGTGCAGAATGTCAGGAAATATCTACGATGAAGTAACAGGCATTTGAGATGGTATATTAAGAGGCCTGATTTCTAAAATTTCAAGCTAAAAGTTTCAAGCTATAAAGTTTTGAGTGAATGAAGATTTTAAAAGGGAGCCTATGACTGTTCTGACGTTTACATAGTGCAACAAAAGTGCAACAAAAGTGCAACAAAAGCGCAATAAAAGCGCAGCACAATAGATGAGTCTCACAGTTTAGAATTTGCCAGTATTGCCATAACCCTTGATTAACCTCAAGCCAAGTTATAGCGTTGCTCACTTCAGCAAAATCTAGGGGATAGGAGGGCTGCACCCCAATTTCCATGCCTCATCTGCATGAAAATTTCTACATTTACTTAAACTTTAAAAGCGACCATTGATGTCTTGGAGTTTGGGCGATCGCCCGCTCCACTCCATCCTTCAAATTTACGAAATCTTTCTACTGATTTGAGGGCTAACCCCAGGATTGAAAACAGGGCGCAGAAGTTTCACCCCAAGCTGAATTGAGCCGCTCATCCTCGTCCTCTTAAGCTATGTAGCATCAGCTCTAATGGGTAACTTAACGTTTTCTAAAGTCAGGCTTGAGGAAAAGATAGCCACTTCTTAATGTCCCTGTGGGAGTTTGATTGGGGAGAAATTTCCGTCTCCTTCATTCAGGAATCCATAGAAAGCCATGACAGAGGTTGTATTAAAGAGTTTCGCGTCACTACCTGCAGATACGTTTGCTGCAGGGCCTGCATCTGGAAAAGAGATCGCTGCTAACGGTCGTACGGGGCCTTTTGCGGGTCAGCCCGTTCAAGGATTTAGTGCTGTCCAGTTTTTTGATCAAGATAGCTTCTGGTTTATGCCTGACAACGGCTACGGAGCGAAAAACAACAGCGCTGATTTTTTGTTACGGGTGTATCGCGTTGATCCTAGCTCCCGCGGAACGGCCGGAGGAGATAGCAGCGTCAAGGTGTTTGATCAGTTCATTCAGTTGGCTGATCCGGACAAGAAGATCCCCTTCAAAATTGTCAATAATGGCACTAGCGATCGCTCCCTTACGGGCGCAGACTTTGACATTGAATCCTTGACGATCGCAGCTGATGGCACGCTGTGGGTTGGGGATGAGTTCGGGCCGTATTTGCTGCATTTTGACAAAACCGGCAAATTGCTAGAGGCCCCGATCGCCACCCCCAACTACTCGACGTTGAAGACGTTGGACGGAAAAGCGCCCATTGTCATCGGACACCGAGGAGCTTCTGGCAATCGCCCTGAGCATACGATCGCCTCCTACCAGTTGGCGATCGAACGGGGAGCGGACTTTATTGAACCTGATTTGGTGGCGACCCGAGATGGCGTGCTGATTGCTCGGCATGAACCCAACATTATCGACACCACCGATGTTCTGGATCACCCCGAATTTGCCGATCGCCGCAAGCAAGTGATGATCGACGGACACCAAGAAGAGGGTTTCTTTGTTTCTGACTTCACCCTGGCAGAAATTAAGACCCTGCGGGCTAAAGAGCGGCTGTCCTTCCGGGATCACACCTTCGATGGCGTGTACGAAATCCCCACCCTGCAAGAGATTATTGACCTGGTAAAAAAGGTC
>DATNOY010000485.1:0-2126 GCA_036703495.1 Coleofasciculaceae cyanobacterium | reverse complement strand
TGCCAAAGCGACCCGACGCGCTTCTCCTGTCTGACTTGATTCCGTAATCGTAATGGCAATCGATTCTCTCATGTTATTTCCAACGAACGATCGTCACCCGTGTACCCTTTCCGACCACAGATTCGATCGCAAATTCGTTAGCGAGCCGTTTGGAACCACTTAGCCCCATACCCAACCCCCCACCGGTCGTATATCCATCTTTGAGCGCTAGCTCTAGATCAGGAATGCCCGGACCCTGATCTTCAAATGTGAGTCTGAGCCCTCGACGCCCACCTTCCTGAAGCTTCTCCAGCTTAACCGTTCCACCACCGCCGTAATCCAGGGTATTGCGCGCGAGTTCGCTGGCCGCGGTCACAATTTTAGTTTGATCGACTAAGCCAAACCCAAGCTCTACCGCAAATTGACGAACCGCTTGCCGCACCAGAACAACGTCCGCAGACGCTTGAATTGCCATCGTTTCAGACTGCGGCATCGTCATCGCTCAAACCTTCAGTGGCAGTGAACTGAGGCGTAGCGGTGGTATGAAGGGCCGCTCGCAAGAGGCTCATGCCTTTTTCTACATTTAAGGCGGTACGCACACCCGTCAGTGACAATCCCAATTCTACTAACGTGATGGCGACTGCAGGCTGCATCCCAACCACCACGGTTTCAGCATCCAGTACGTGTGACATCTTGGCAATGTTGCCTAAAATTCTGCCAATGAACGAATCAACAATTTCTAATGCCGAAATATCGATCAGCACCCCATGGGCATGCGTTTGCGTAATCCGATTGGTCAGATCATCCTGTAGCGTCATGGCCAGGCGATCGTGCATGTCCACCTGAATGGTGACAAGCAAGAAGTCACCCATTTGCAATATCGGAATGCGTTCCATTTTTCCTCCTCACCTACTTGGGTTGATTGCGAGTGATGGTCGCCCCTACTCGCTTCAGCGCCAGCAGCAAGGCATCGGCTAGCGTTGCCTTCGTGATCACATCGGTTAAATCGATGCCGAGGTAAACAATGGTTTGCGCAATTTGTGGTCGAATGCCACTGATAATGCAATCGGCTCCCATGAGGCGAGCCGCTGTCACGGTCTTCAGTAGATGTTGAGCCGTCAGCGTATCGACCGTGGGGACGCCAGTAATGTCGATAATGGCCACTTCTGACCCCGTTTCGACAATCTTTTGTAACAGCGACTCCATAACGACTTGAGTGCGAGCACTATCCAGAGTGCCAATGATGGGCAAGGCCAGAATACCTTCCCATAGCTTGACCACCGGTGTAGACAACTCCATCAACTCTTCCTGCTGCCGCAGAATGACTTCCTCCCGCGCCTTCTGATAGGCTTCTACCACCAGCAAACCCAGCTGATCCAGTAAGGTTGTGGTTTGCCAAATCTCTTGGCGGAGTTCGGTCGGGTCGTGCAACTGCTGATGTAAGCGGTTAAACAGAGGTTGCTTGAACGAAAAGACAAAGGTCGCCGTTTCAGATGGCGTAAAACCTTTGTGCGATCGCGATCGGGAAATGCTGGTCAACAGTTCTCGCAACTCTTGCCACTCTGCGGTTTGCAAATTGGTCAAATTACCCTGTTGAACGGCAAGACGAAACAACTTCAGGAAGTCGCGGCACTCCTCCTTTAACTCAGCTTCTCTAATTAACCCTTTCTGAGCATGCGTCCTGGCTAAGGTCTGATGCCACTCTGTCAGCAGGTCTGCCTCATAGATTTGAAGGATGTCAGGTATCTTGCTTGTGCTCATCATCTCCACAGGGCAGCTTCTATTATTGGTGCAGAATCAGTGTATCCCACATTCCGTACTTCAAAATGTAGTACCTTGTACTCCAAAACGAAACAATAACAGTTTCAGGCTTCAGTACCCATTGCGTTCCCAATAAGCGGCTCTAAATGAATCTTGCTTTGAGTCCCAGAAATTAAGCTGATCTGGAGGTGCTGTTGGCAGAGAGTTTGAGAGAATACTCAGGCTCAAATGAGACATGCGGAACGTGGGCCTGACCAGGCAAAAGTTAAGCTTCAGGGCGATCGCTGCCTGTTAGCCGCAGAGATCAGGGGCAGCGATCGCCTCAAGAGGCAATGGGTTAGGGATTTGCAATTTAATCACATCCCCACTGGCAACAACTTTAGCGA
>DATNOY010000484.1:0-9013 GCA_036703495.1 Coleofasciculaceae cyanobacterium | reverse complement strand
CGGCGTAGAAATATTTGTCTAACAATTAGTATTATTGTTGATTTAAGTATTTTGGCGCTGTTTAAATATTTCAACTTTTTTGTGGATAGCGCTGAAGCGTTGCTTCATTCTATTGGATTGCAAGTTGACTTTGTCGTACTCAATCTTCTACTTCCCGTTGGCATCTCGTTCTATACCTTCCAAACAATGAGCTACACGATCGACGTGTATCGGAAAGAGTTGGAACCAGCCAATCGATTTTCTGATTTTGCCCTCTCGGTTTGCTTTTTCCCACACTTAGTAGCAGGCCCTATTGTCCGAGCTGCTGATTTGATGCCTCAGTTTACTAAGCCTCGGAAAATTACCTTTAATGAGTCGATGCGAGGGCTGTATCTAATTTTGTTTGGCTTATTTAAAAAGGTAGCGGTTGCTGATGGGATTGCCGGTTCAGTCAATGCCGTATACAACACAACGGGCACGGTTTCCTGGCTAGATGTTGTAGCTGCAACGCTGCTGTTTACCTTTCAAATTTATTGCGACTTCTCTGGATACACCGATATTGCTAGGGGCGTTGCTAAATTATTTGGTGTGGATTTGGTGATTAACTTTAATTTGCCTTACTTCTCAAAAACACCGAGTGAATTTTGGCGACGCTGGCATATTAGTCTATCCACTTGGCTCCGCGATTACCTCTATATTCCTTTAGGTGGGAGTCGTAAGGGAAATTCCAGAACTTACCAAAATCTCATGGCTACCATGTTGCTGGGTGGGCTGTGGCACGGGGCCGCTTGGAACTATGTATTGTGGGGATTTTATCAAGGCTCACTACTTTGTATATATCGAGCTTTAGGAATTCGAGATTCTAGCCCTTCTTCTCAATCAAAAACTCAATCGTCTCTCAATTTTCAAGACCTCTTCAAATCGATCGCTGCGATTCTGTTCTTCTTTGGTTTAACCTGCTATGGCTGGTTATTGTTCCGTGCTAACTCGCTAGACCAAATTGTGACGTTCACAAAAATTCTGTTTACAGACTTTGGCAATTTTTCGCTCAGTATGCCAAAGCCAACGTTTTCAGGATTGCTCGGGCTGTCCGTGCTGATCATCTATGAATTGGCAGAATATCAAGCAGAAAACGTTCGTTTCTATAGTCGATATCCAGCAGTACTGCGTGGAGCCTTCTACGGAATTTTAACCCTATTGATTTTGATGGGAACCAGCAATGTATCGGCGCAATTTATCTACTTCCAGTTCTAAACTTTCCAATCCTAAAGGTCTTGTGAAAATCCTCAATCCTAAAGTTTTGGTCAGTCAGAAAGTTCAAAACTTAGCAAAAGTTGGACTAGGATTCATCTCTACGCTGGTAGCTTTGGATGTTGCCATTAATTTGCTATTTCCCTACCCAACCGATCCACTCAATACTTCACCTGGCGCGATGAAGTTATATTTTGACTACGGGCGATCAATTGAGGGAAAAGTTGCGCGCCAGATGGGTGCAACGGATGACACCACGGCACCGATCGCCAGAGTGGGTTGGCTAGATTCTCATTTAGGGCAAGGGGAACCTGTTCGACCTGCACCTGGTAAAGATTTACTGATAGCAATCTATGGCATGTCCTTTGCTGAACGTGTTGGTAAAGCCATGGAAACGGTTGACCCCAATATTACGTTGCGCATGATTGCTGGGCCTTCGGCACCGCCAAATTACTCCTTTGCGGCTTATGAAGCTGATCGGGGACATCATCAAGCTAACGTTGCGATTTTGGGGATTTTGGCATCTAGCGTTAAAGGCATGGGTGCCATGACCGGAATGACTTGGGGCTCGGAGGTTCCTGCACCTTATACGTTCCCAAAATACAAGCTCGAAAGCGGTGAACTTGAGCCGATTGAACCTGAAATTCAATCGCTATCCCAACTCCGCACTGCGCTATCCAATCCTCAACAGCGAGATGCCTTTGTAGATCAACTGCGGGCAAACGATCAGTTCTTTGACTCATTTGTTTTTGAGAAGAACCTACTGGATACCTCAGCGATCGTCCGGATGCTTCGTCGCGCCTGGGCAAAGTCACATCAAGATAACATTACGAACCAAATTCATACTGCCACAGGGTTTAATCCCAACTGGGAGCAGGTACCTGTCTTGAAACGCATGGTTGAGGAATTTGCCGCGAGTGCCAAACGGGATGGCAAATTGCCGATCGTCCTGTTGTTTAATGATCAAGGCTATGACGATCATCTCTACCAATTACTCAAGCCAACGTTAGAGCAAAACCAGATTCCGTTCGTGAGTAGCCATGATATTGCTCCAGCTACAGACCGCAGCAATTTTGTCGCGGATGGTCACTTTACTGCCGCTATAGATCAGCGTATGGCTGAAAAGGTCTTGGCTCTGGTTAATCACTCGCTTACTCGCCCCCATCCTCTTGAGGCTCAATCTAAGCAGCTGAACCAGTGAAGGTTCAAAGTTAAGATACTTTTCTAGAGAAAGGTTCGGCAACTGCCAAACCTTTCTCTAGAAAAGTAAGTCATGTTGAATAATTTCACCAAGTGACTGCTATACTAATTAACTGATTGCACGTTTAGTGCTGTTCGCCGATGTGGCTCAGTGGTAGAGCACTCGATTCGTAATCGAGCGGTCGCGAGTTCAAATCTCGCCATCGGCTTCTAGTATAAACCCCTTGAAATTCAGGAGTTTCAAGGGGTTTTCTGCATTGTGGACAAAATAGACAAATAGTACATAGATTCTAAAAACAAGTAAATATTGGGTCATGTTAGGGCTGTTTGGGTGTAATTTGGGTGTAGAGTTCAACTGTACTTAGAGAAACACACCATGTTCTCAAAAACCCCTACAGGTAAAGCTTCCAAAGGTTCTGTTCAAATCGTCACTTCCCACGATCGCCTACAGCTACGATTTAGGTTTGGAGGCAAGCGTCATTATCTCAGCATAGGTTTGCCAGATACTCCAGTAAATCGGAAGTTAGCAGAAGCAAAGGCTCGGCAAATTGAGCTAGACCTTCTCTCTGGGAACTTTGATGAAACTCTGACGAAGTACAAGCCCCAATCAGTACTCAGCACCTTTACACCCGACATTACACCCAAGGCCGCGATTACCCTGCTGGAACTCTGGGCAAAGTATGTAGACTATAAAGCTCCAAACGCATCTCCTAAAACAATCAACGGAACCTATGAACCTGTTTCGGCGCATCTAAAGAAGTGTTCTACTGACGGGCTTGAGGATGCGCTGAAGTTCCGAATGGAGTTGCTGCAAGCAACTACCCAATCTCAAGCCCGCAGAACTTTGATGCAACTTTCAGCAGCTTGTAGATGGGGGAGTAAACATGGATTGATTGCCTCTAACCCGCTAGACGGAATGTATAAGGAACTTGAAGCTACAAGTCCAGTTCCCCCCGTATCATTCACAGTAGAAGAGCGCAATCGAATCATCGAAGCGTTTGAAAATGACACTAGACCGGGAATGAATTATAGGCACTATGCCCCTTTTGTGAAATTTCTATTCTGGACAGGTTGCCGTCCTTGTGAAGCGGTTGGCTTACGATGGGGAAGCATAGCTCCAAGCTGTGGCAGAATTCACTTCCACGAAAGCATTGTAGAAGTATCCGGCAAGCTTGTAAGGCGCGAGGAAACTAAGACGGGTGTAAAGCGATGGTTTAGTTGCACTCCCAAACTACAAGCATTGCTACAAGCCATTAGACCAGAGAATCCTGCTCCTAATGCTTTGGTTTTTCCATCGCCCAAAGGTGGGGCAATTGGTGAGAGTAACTTTAGCGATCGCGCCTAGAGAACAATCCTGACTGGCTTGGATTTGGCGACTAAAGACGGAATCAAAATGACTCCTTATAACTGTCGAGACACCTTCATCACGCTACAGGCGATGCAGGGTAATTCCTCTACAACGATCGCTCGATGGGTCGGTAACTCCAGCCAGGTAATCGAGGAGAAGTATCTAGATAGGGTTCAACTAGAGTATTTGAGACCAACAGAAATTTAGAGCACCTACCCTTTATGTGTGTTGCAGGAAAGAGTAGGACAAACAACGATGAAAGAGTTAATAATCCCTAGCCGTCATCTGGTAATTCCCAGCCCTTATTGAATTGCTTCAGTTCCTCTCCAAATAACTGATTTATTTTTTCTCGCGTTCGCGCTGAATAGGCTTACAGATGAGAAGGAAAATCAGGAATTACTCAAGTCAAAAACAGGAGAGATTCTGGTATAGCTGTAGCCATCCTCATTAGGACGCTGCTTGCTTGAGAACGGCTTCCATCGCATCATGTAAAGAGCTTGCCTGAGGTAAGAGTTTGCGAATTCGACTTTTTAACCATTCCTAGCACGTTTCAATCCGATTGAGATCCGGCGAATAGGGAGGCAGATAAACCAGGTGACACCCGGACGCGTCAATCAATTGCTCATGCTCCATGTAGAGCGTCGCTCTATTAGACTTAGACAGACAAAGTGTTGCCACGGACAAATAAAGTGTCGCTCTGCAATCAGGCAATGTGGCGATTCACATCCCCTGCTTATGAGCAACGGAGATTAGGGGAAAGAGCAAATCAAGTACCAACTTTGCAAGCGGGAAACGATCGCTGCCTAACGGTTGAATTGAGCAGCTAGGGCGATCGCCGCTGGAAAGATGCGGTGTTCTTGTACCTGAATCCGCTGGTGCAATGTTGCTGCCGTATCGTTGGGTAGCACAGGAACGGCCGCTTGCATAATGATTGGGCCGCTATCCACAGCCAGCTCTACTTGATGCACCGTGCAGCCCGTAATTTTGACCTGAGCTGCGATCGCTTGCTCAATGGCATGCGCTCCCGGGAAGCTGGGTAGCAGGCTGGGATGGATATTGAGAATTCGCTGCGGGAAGGCGTTAATCAAAACTTGCGTTACCACCCGCATCCAGCCCGCCATGATCACCCATTCCACCTGCTGCTGCCGCATTGTTTCAATGATGGCTTGATCCAACGCTTCGCGGCTGGGATAGTCCTTGTGGTTGAGCAATACTTTCGGGATGCCCAGGCGATCGGCCCGTTCAGAGACGGTGGCATTGGGTTTGTTGTAGACTAGCACCTGGATCTGGGCATGCAAGTCTTGCTGGGCAATGGCTTTGGCGATCGCTTCTACATTACTGCCGCTGCCGGATGCCATGATGCCGAGTTTAAGCGGAGCCATGCCTGCCGGAGCGCAGCCTGTTGCAGGCAGGTCTGGAGAAACCAGGCTGGCCTGAGCCAATTGCGGATTGGTCAATTTATAATTATCTGAACCATTGTCTGGCGCGGCATCGGAGATCATGAGAACAGGAATAAACAGATTGCAGCTAACTACCCTACCATAATGCCTCCTCGATCGCCTGTCCCTTCTCAACAAGAAACGCTAGAGGCTTGGCTCCTGCTCGCGCCAGCCTTGATTTTGCTGGGCGTTTTTGTCTTCTACCCGATCGCTTATCTGGTCTACCTCAGCTTTACGGCGGGCAGCTTCACCCGCGCAGGACTGCACTGGATTGGGTGGATTAACTACCGGCGACTGCTGGCAGACCCTGACTTTTGGCAGGTTCTCGGCAACACGGCGTATTTTACCATTGCTACGGTGATTCCCAGCCTAGTGGTGCCACTGGGGTTGGCCGTGCTGCTGAATCGGGCGATCGCCTTTCGCGATCTGCTGCGCACGGCCTACTTTATTCCTTCCATCACCTCATTAGTGGCAGTGGGTTTGGGGTTTCGCTGGCTGTTTCAGACGGATGGACCTGTGAATGGGTTGCTGAGTTTGGTAGGCATAGAGGCGATTCCCTGGCTGGGGAGTCCCATTTGGGCCATGCCAGTGCTGATTTTGTTGAGCTTTTGGAAACAGATTGGCTTCAATTTGGTGGTGTTTTTGGCAGGACTGCAAACGATTCCCATCAGCCGCTACGAAGCCGCAGAACTGGATGGCGCAGGGGAGTGGCAGCAGTTCTGGCATATTACGCTGCCGGGATTGCGCCCTACCCTAGTTTTTGCCGTGGTCACGACTGCGATTTTTACACTCCGCAGCTTTGAGCAGCCCTATGTGATGACCGGAGGCGGGCCGCTCAATTCGACCAATTTGCTGGTGTTCTATATCTACAACCAGGCGTTTGCCCAGTTTGATTTTGGCTATGCGGCCGCCGCCACGACCATCTTGTTGGCTGTAACGCTGGTGTTGGTTTATGTGCAGCTCAAAATTTCGCGAGAACCCGAGTAGCGGCGCGGTAGTGCCAACTCACTTGGCTGGGCGATCAAACACGACTATCGCTCAGGGTTTGCATCTGGACATTTAATTAAGTGTAGATGACGGAATTTCCCCAGTAATGGGATTGGATAATCCCTTGAAGCTGACGTTGATCCTCAGTGATCCTCAGTAAAAAAATCGGCGTTGCTGAACAGAGGGATGATTTGCCTGATTTGATGCCTCTTGTAGGGGCAAACGGTCGTTCGCCCTTACGAGAATTCATCCTGCGCTCAGCAACGCCAAAAAATCTTGATCAAAGCGCAGATTCTTTAGAGAATCAGGATCGCTTTGATCAAGAAATGAATCTTACGTTAAATAAAGTTGCAAATGAGAACCTGGAGTTAAATAGCGTTGAGCTATTCGGTCAAAGCGGCCAGCATTGCCTGGTAAAGGTGAACTTGATCGACCGCACCCGGAACGCCCGGTATATCATAGCCATAGGATTTGAACCCTTTGCCAATGTAGCGATCGAGGTTCAAGCGTCTGCCCTGGTAGTAGACCGGAACCATGCGATTAGTGTGGCTACCCCAGCCATACTTATCTACCGCAGAAGGACCCCAGCTATGTCCTACCTCAGCAGCCTTGAGTTCATTGCCGTAGGTGAGAGCTTCAGCCCCTTTCGAGTCGAGTAGCTCAGAGAAGTTGGGATAGAGCGTCAGGTAGTGGTCATGGTCAGCCGTCACGATTAGAACGTTCTTCTGCCAGCCGCCGTTGCGCAGAATCCAGTTAATGGCTACTTGAACGGAGCGATCGAAATCTCGGACGGTGCCAATCAGGGTATCCATGTTGTTGTCATGGGCTGCCCAATCGATATCGCCGCCTTCTACCATGAGCCAGAAACCACCCTTGTCCTTACCCAGTACGTTCAGCGCGGCGCGGGTCATTTGGGCCAGAGTGGGATTCTCATTGCGCTCGCGAGCGATAAAGCTAGCATCGGTTTCACCTGGCTGCAGCGGGCGGTCAAAGTCGTTGACAGGCAGGCGTCCTGCTGCATAAGGAGTACTGTACAGAGAACCATTGCGCGAGAAGCTGGCCAGTCCGGTGCTGCTGTAGTCACCGTTAGCGGTACTTACTGGAATATTGCCCGCTTGACCGCGTGCCCCAAACAGCCCTAGCAGCCGTTCCCCTTTGTTGGGGTCAACTTCATTCGAAGCTTTCAGTAGGGCTGCTCCTGCATTAGGCTGACGCTCCAGGAAGCGATAGCCATAGCGGTTGTAGAGATTAGAACTTGCAGCAGCTTTGCAAGCTTCTTCATCGGTCAAATCTTTCTTGCCGGTTAGCTCTTTGTAGGTAGAGGCTTTGATGTAGACGTAGTTACAGGTGCCAGGAGTTTTGTAGCCCGTTTGACTGGGGTTATTGATCGCGTTGTCATGATCCAGAGGATGCCCTCCGCCCAGCATCACAGTCGGGAAGAATCCTTGGTCAGACCGGAATGCTTCCTGAAGAATATTGTCTAGCTTGGGATAGTCGTTGTCGTATTTGCTGCGGCGATTTACTGAAGACACAGCCGCGCCAGGCGTGGCGTGAGAAATGGGCACAGAGGTGACGACACCTGCCGATTTGCCAATGCGATTGGCAGTTTGCAGCAGCGTTTCAACTTCCGATTTCTCGAAAATATTAACCGCCATGGCGTTGTTAAAGCTCTTGACTCCGGTGTAAAGCGTAGAGGCAGTGTTGGCTGAGTCTGGATAGCTTAACTTGATGTACTCGGGCTCCGGCGACTTGCTTGGATCAGCAGGCGTCCAGGGATTGGCTCCGCCTCGCGCTGGATCATAGCCGACCAAATTGCCCAGGCTAGGATCGGTGGCCCCACCCGTTGCGCTGACTGTGTCGGTACCGGGGTTAAAGGGCAACGGCTTAAAGCTAAACCCTTCGCGCACCGGGGCCGCACCAGTGACGGCACAGTCAATACCCGTAGGATTTGCCGTTGACTTACACTGAGGCGCGGAGGCATCTAGTGCGGAGTTGCCGGTGTTAAATTTGCCAGTCTTGGCATCATAGATGGTCGTACCGTAGGTGGTGGCAAACGTGTAGCCTGAAAGCTTTTGCATGTTTAGCCCTTGTCCTTCGCCGCCGGTGTAAGAGCCACCATTGGCGATCGCTGCTGCCCGCGCCATTTCCCAGCCCATGCCATCTCCAATCATCAGGATGACATTCACTCCGTTGCCGGTGGGGTAAAAAGTATCTGCCGCAGCCGGATGGCTAAAGGTACCGAAATCAAGAACGACGGTGGAAAATAGACAGGCGAAAGCGACAGACAGCTGACGCAGCCGTCTTCTGAAAAACTGACTCATGAATTTATACCTCTAGAGGAATCTTAAGTAATTTACTGGTAGAAATTGGGTTCCTGATGCGAAGGATTCCTCCATAGGGAGACGGCTTCAATCTGATCTGCTGGCGACTGAGCAAATGAGACCAAAGGAGTTGTTGCCGTTACCTGCTGAGCAAACTCAAAAGAGAACAGCACGACTCCCAACAAACCTACTAAAAAGTAGATCAGCTGCCGCACCACTTTATTTGCTAGAAAATTCATGAATACATGCTCCTGAAGATGAATAAAGCTAAGACTCTGTACCCAAGCAAAACTCGAACTTTGCCTCTAATCTGCACCCTGAAACTTGATACTCAACACAAAGATGTGTTTGGAAACGCGTGAAGCGGATTCATGGTTGACGCATGCAGCTGACGACCAGCAGCCTGAAATCAAAACCTAGTTGTAGAAATTGGGCTCACTGTTGGGATTCACAGATCCACTAGGAACAGCAGGGGTATAAGCGGAAGA
>DATNOY010000483.1:0-5467 GCA_036703495.1 Coleofasciculaceae cyanobacterium | reverse complement strand
CTCTGAGTGCATAGCGCTTGCACTTGACACATCAATAAAGACGAAGGTAATTGGATCTGCTTTGCTTACCGAGCAGCAGGTAAGGAGCGGTATCTTTCGGCATTTGTAGGCGCGGGCGATCGCCCCTCTGCTAGATCAGGCTGTTCTTGCAGCAGCACATCTCGAATCAAACGAGCTGCGGCCCGTTGGGCCAGACCACCCACAATTTGCTGTCCCATATAGTGGGTTTCAGGATTAGTCAGCATCTTTGGAATAACTGGAATTAGCTGCATTGGGTCAAACCCTGGCGTCTGCCGCAGTAAATTGAGAATTCGCAGAATATGCTCCAGATTGTTGGGCTGAGGAGGTGTCAGGACTTTGGAACTTTTACCGTTCAGACCAAACCAGCCCCGTAGATTGTGCACCGTTTGCTCAAGCGCCTGGCGGCTGGCTGCATCAACACCCTGGACAATACCCTCTACCAAGTACTCCCGAATAAACTCGCCCCGCTCAGATAGTAGAAAATCAACGGTTTGCTCTACGGCCTGATTAATATCGTAGTCCTGGCTATCTTGAGCATTGCGCAGCAGATTCTCTAGGCGATTCCAGCGGAAACTGCCATCTTTAAACAGCAGCTCCTGAAGCGAGTTACGCAACTGTACCGACTGATCCGTCAGCAATCGCTTAGCAACATAAGGATAGGCTTTGCTGAGGACTTTAAATTCAGGATCCACGTTAATGGCAATCCCTTCCAGGGTGACGAGCGATCGAATGATCAAAGCATAGTAGGCTGGCACACGGAACGGGAATTCATACATGATCTGCGAGAGCTGATCTGTCATGCTTTTGAAATTCAATTCCGCTACTGTGGCACCCAGCGCCCGACCAAAAACATTGGCTAAAGCCGGAATAATTGGCGTCAGATCCGTATCTGGCGTCAAAAACTCTAGTTTCACATAGTCGTTTGCCAGTCCATTAAAGTCCCGGTTGACCAGATGAACGATCGCTTCAATCAGTCCGTAGCGTTGATAAGGCTTGACTTCGCTCATCATGCCAAAGTCTAGATAGGCAAGCTTGCCATCAGGAGTAACCAACAGGTTGCCAGGATGAGGATCGGCATGGAAGAAGCCATGCTCTAGCAACTGCCGTAATGAACACTGAACGCCGACATCAATCAGATAGGTTGGATCAATGCCTTGATCCCGGATTTCTTGAGGCTGGGTTAGCTTGGTACCCGTGATCCATTCCATTGTCAGCACTCGCCGCTGGGTGTACTGCCAGTAAATGCGAGGCACATAGATGTCAGGCAAGTGACCATACAGCTGGGCAAACCGTTCAGCATTTTGCCCCTCATGGGAGTAGTCCATCTCCTCAAAAATGCGGGTGCCGAACTCATCCATGATGCCAACTAAATCGCTGCGAACTCGCTTAAAGTTCTGCGAAACCCAGGCGGCTAACTGTCTGAGGATGTAAAGATCTAACGTGATTTGCTCTGCCAAGCCCGGACGCTGAACCTTGACTGCAACCGTTTCACCGCTCTTGAGCTTACCTTTGTAGACTTGACCCAACGAAGCGGCCGCGATCGGCATAGCCGATAGTTCAGCGTAGATTTGATCAGGGTGATCGCCCAATTCTTCCTGAATAAATTGAAACGCTAATTCGTTGGGAAAGGGCGGCAGCTGATCCTGTAAACGAGAGAGTTCTTCTAAATACAGAGGCGGCACCAGATCAGGTCGGGTTGATAAAGCTTGCCCAATCTTGATGTAGGCCGGGCCTAAGCGTGTCAAAATTTCCCGTAGCTTGATGGCTCGCTTCGGCTGATTTTGCTCAATCTGCCCAGTTTGCTTGTCCCACAGAAGCGATAGAGCAAAGCGCACAAACGTCCAGACAATTGAATATGCCCGTCTCCAAGCCTGCCAAAATCGATTGCGATACTGAGCGGCGATCGCCACGGGATCATATTGAGCAGCCGGTTCTTGGGAACTGACCTGTACCGACTTAAGATGTTCTTCTGGCAAAGGATGCAGTTCGCTCTCTACAATAATGCCGCGATCGGTTTTCAAGTCATCGGTCAGAGGCGAGGTTGGCATAGTGATGGGTCAGCGCTCCAAAAAGGGGACAAGCTTTGGTCTAAAGTGCCCTGAGTTAAGCCAGGTTTAAAATCGATAACAAACTTTACTCAATCACTCTATCTTTACCCGGCGGCACCCTGCACCTCAAAAAGGCAGAGAATGCCGATTGCTTCGGTGCTGATTTCCGCAGAAATAGCTATAGCTTGCTTAGGCGAAATAAAACTGTCTCTATAAAGTATTGTAACGTTAATTAACGAAGAACATGGCTGAGTTTAAACCCGTGCTTCCTAGAATTCTTTCGGGACAGCGAATCGGTGGACTTGAGTGGACTTGATAAGTAAAGGTGAAATCTTCTATAAGGGCACACGGCTGTCCCTACCGCCTAAGCTCTTGAACACGCAGTATGGATGCTTTTGCTGCAGGGATCCTTCCATGAACATTGCGTGATCCGTCCCGCAGTTCATCTACTGTAGGCTTCGTCCTTACTTCAACAGGACTATTCAAAGACTTGCTGACAAACATTAAACTGTTAGGTAAGTTCGCTCTCAATTTTCCGGTTCATCCTGGATAGCCTTCATGCTGATCTCTCTTCAGATTGAAAACTTTGCCCTCGTTGACCGTTTAGACTTAGCTCTCTCAGCTGGTTTGAATGTCCTGACAGGCGAAACGGGAGCTGGAAAATCCATTATTTTAGATGCCTTAGATGCGGCTTTGGGCGGCAAGGTAACCAGTAGAGCCGTTCGTACAGGGGCCGATCGCGCCTTAATTGAAGCGACGTTTGATTTAGATCCTGCTCTGATTACCTGGTTAGGAGAGCAGCAGATTGAATTGGTGGATGACATGTCCTTGGTTTGTAGCCGCGAGCTGACGGCCGGTAAAGGTGGGGTGCGGAGCCGATCGCGCGTTAATGGGGTGCTGGTCAACAAACAGCAAATGGATGCCCTACGCGATCGCCTGCTAGAAATTACAGCCCAAGGGCAGACGATGCAGCTAGGTCAGCCCAACCTCCAGCGCGAGTGGCTGGATGGCTTTGGTGGAGCTGAATTAATGGAGCAGCGAGAAGCAGTCACAGATGTGTATGTGGCGGCTCAGCAAGCCTTCAAAGCCTTGGAAAAGCGACGGCAGTTTGAGCAACAGCGGTTGCAACAACTCGATATTTTTGAGTATCAAGCTAAAGAATTGAGTGCGGCTAGCCTGGGTGAACCGGATGAACTGGAGCTGCTAGAGCAGGAACGTCAACGGCTCAGCCACAGCGTAGAACTGCAGCAGCAAAGCTATCAGGTTTACCAAGCAATCTACCAAAACGATCGCGGCTCTGAAGCCTGCGCGGATTTGTTGGGAACGGCTGAGTCGGTCCTTTCAGATATGCTGCGCTATGATCCACAGCTTCAGCCAATTCTGGAACTCGTATCGGGGGCATTGGCCCAAGTTGAGGAAGCGGGACGTCTGATCAATGCTTATGGAGATGGATTAGAAACCGATCCCGATCGGCTGCGGGAGGTGGAAGAACGGATTATTCAGCTCAAGCAGATTTGCCGCAAATATGGGCCAACTTTGGCCGATGCGATCGCTCACAGTCAGCGGGTGCAGCAAGAGCTGGAGGAACTTAGCGGCAGTGGTCAATCTTTAGAAGTGTTGGAGAAAAGTTATCAGGATCGGCAGGTAGAACTGAAACAAGCCTGTGCTCAGCTGACTGGACTGCGTCAGCACACTGCTCAACAGCTAGAAGCTTTGCTGGTAGCAGAACTAAAGCCCTTAGCTATGGAAAAAGTTCAGTTTCAAGTCAGCATTACGCCTTGCCCACCCACCGCTACAGGGGCAGATCGGATTACGTTTGTCTTCAGCCCCAATCCTGGGGAGCCGCTGCAACCGCTGACAGAAGTGGCTTCTGGCGGAGAAATGAGCCGATTTTTGCTGGCGCTGAAAGCCTGCTTTTCTCAGGTGGATTCAGTGGGGACGATGGTATTTGATGAAATTGATGTGGGTGTATCAGGGCGGGTGGCGCAGGCGATCGCTGAGAAGCTGCACCAGTTGAGTCAGCGGCATCAGGTGCTTTGCGTGACGCACCAGCCGATCATTGCAGCCATGGCAGATGCTCACTATCGGGTGGGTAAAGAGGTGATCGATTCTCCGGTGGAAAATCCTCCCATTAAAAAAGGGCGTGGCAAATCTAAGTCGGTCGCTGCTCCTGAGTCTAATGGTTCAGCGCCGGCCTCAGCCCATAGCCCGGCTCCGCTGGAAGAAGTACGGACGGTTGTGCGGGTGACGCCATTGAACGAACATCAGCGCCGAGAAGAGTTAGCCCAACTCGCAGGTGGCAAGTCCGATCAAGATGCGATCGCCTTTGCTGAGTCGCTGCTGGTTCAGGCGGCAAATGCCCGCTCATCCCATACGCCTGCGGCAGTGCCTAAGAAGACGAAGGCAAAAACCGGGCGATCGAAATGAGTCTGTTTTTCTAGCGACTTTTCTAGCGACTTTGGTACAGCAAACCAAAAGTTTGGGGGCGCAGGGGTTCTCCCCTGCTTGAGGTGCAGCCTCTTGCCAAAACTAAATTTTGCAATGCTGGTTCCTAAGCAGGAGCGCACTGCCGCCCCTCTTCCTCTCAGCCGCTACTCTCAGCCGCTCACTCTATAAAGCGAATGACCCGGACTTGCGATTGAGGCAATTCTTGATATTGGGCGGCTCTAGTTTCAATTTCATTGAGCTGTCCCAGCGCCAGGCCACAAGGAAAGCCATATTTGGCTTTAACGCGATCGCTGGCCGTTTGTAAGGCGATCCGCGATCGATTGAGAAAGTCTTCTAAGGGATAGGCTTGCTCTGGCGTAAAGTATTCCTTAACTACCAGCGAGGGAGAATAGCAGGTTTCCTGAACGCCATCGGGCCATTCAATCTGGAAGCGAATTTCGGGCATAGGTGACAAGCGGGATAGGGTGATCACAGATTTGAGAAGCTGTTAATAAGCGACGATAACCATCCACATGCAGGCGGGCAGAGTGGTCCCAGGTATAAAACTCGCAGAGCGGTTGGCTTTGATCCAGCAAAGATTTTGCCACATCGGGTTGAATCATTTGCTGCATTGCCTGGGCGATCGCTGCGGGTTGGTGCGGGTTGACCAGCAAGGCTTGCTGATCTGACAAAAACTCAGTAAATGGCGGCTGACGAGAAGTGAGGATGGGTAAACCGGAAGCGATCGCCTCTAAAACTACTAGCCCCCAGCCTTCTTTCAGCGAAGGAAACACAAACGCATTGGCGGCTTGATACAGCGTCGGCAGATCGCGATCGGCAATCACGCCCGGCAGAATCAGATGGCTTGCTTCTAACTCTAAATTAGCGACCTCCGTAAAGAAGGCATCTCGATACGCCTGATAGTCGAACAGCGTTGCGCCGCCGGCAATCACGAGCTGTGCCTGGGGATA
>DATNOY010000482.1:0-12868 GCA_036703495.1 Coleofasciculaceae cyanobacterium | reverse complement strand
TTGATATACAAAAAAGCTGTACATCAATCATTGATGTACAGCTTTTTATCGAGACGAGTCCCCGATTTTGTCTTAGCGAGATTGTTAATGCTGGACGCAACAATTTAGCCTAGCCCGAGGTGGGACTAGACAGGTTGCTCTGCTCTAATTGCTTCAGCTAAATGCCAACCAACTAAGGGCGATCGCTCCCCTAGGGAGCCAGACGCGCTTTCTTGGCACGGTTGCTTTCATACCACTCGGCGATCGCCGGTACCCACGCTTCAAAGGAGTTCCAGATTAATTCACACAGCTGTTGGGCTTCCAGCTGGGCATCTAACTTCCACCGCAGGTCAAGCAGGTGCATCAGCGATCGCACATTGGCTGACATTACCCAATGCTGCCGGACATCAAAGGGGATGATGCCCCGCGCATGTTCTTCCGAAAACCCCTGGTTGATGCGTTCCTGATATCGTTGACAAGCCGCTAAACACCAGTCCAAGTCCTGCTGCCGAATCGCCTCAGTGTACTCATAGCGTTTGCCTTGGCGATCGGTATAAGCCCCCAACGGACGCAGATAAAAGACCTCTTCCAGATCGCGTTTGCCCGCTACAACGTCTGTGATGCGGCTGCCTGTGTAGCGGAAGGAATTATGGACAACGATGCCGTTTGCCACAAAATTATGCCAATCTCCAGCAACTTGCAGGTCATAGGTGGGCTGGAGTCCTAAGTAGCGCACCTGGACAACCCGCATCGGATGGGCTTTAAGCTGATAGCCTGGCGGGTTGGGTTGCTCAGTCCAGGTTTGAGCAGGGATAACTTTTTGAGTCAAGCTGCTCTCTTTGGTCATGCCGCCTTTCCAGGCGGGGCTTGCTTCTCTCCAGCAAGTCAATCGTTGGGAGCGTTCACGCCGTTTTTGGCGTTGGTCGTCTGTCAGCTTGAGCCGATAAACCTGCTGAAGACCGCGATTCCCAAGATTGGGGGTTCCAAGCTGGGCTTTATTTAGCGTCAGTCCATGCCGATCAACCCATTGTTTGACGGCTTCCACAGGACATGCGGCGGCTTGAGCAATTTGCCAGTCCGCTAATCCAGCTGCAAGCTGCTCTGCTAACCAAACTTTGTCTGGGTACAGCGCTTCACCAACAGCGACTCCGTTGGTCATCAGATGACAGTCTGGGTGATAGCTGATCACTTCCCTGTTGGAATCGATGATCAGCCCCAAGGCTTGTTTCATCCTTTGCCAGCCAGTCTGAGTTAAAAGGCGATGATTTTCGGTGCAGTCCAGAGTGCGACCATCTTCTAAAGTCAGCCGATAAACGGGCTGAGTTCCCTGATCAAAAACTTCTTGAACATGACCGATCTCAAAAAATCCGGTGCTTTCGTTTAAGACCCGCAGCTTCATCTGCTTGAGTCGGGTTTTGCCGTCTCTCCGGGCTTGTCCGGGTTCACCCTGGCGACCTCGGATTTTGCGATCGCCTATCGTCTTTTCCCCATTCCTCCATAGGTCCGCCAGATCAGCCATTTTTATTTTCAAAAGCTGTCCGGATGACCGCAGAAATGTTACCTCCGTCTCTCCGGCTAGACATTGAACATCGAAGCTAATGCCCACCCGATGGGTGCGGATCTGCTGCATGGTGGAGTGAGGAAAAAAGCCGCAGTTCAGCACAATTTGCGGGTGCTCTAGCGGGCCATAATGCCCCCGATTGCCCGCCAGCAGATTTCTGACCACCAAGTCGCCTGCCTTGGCTTCATCGGGAAAGCGATCGCGCTCCGCCCAAACAAAGCCTTCTGCATAGTCTTGGTGCATCGCAGCATAGATAACCTGCTGGGGATTGGGAGTCTGGGAAAGAACCTCAACCGTGAAAAACTGATCCATAGGTTGCAGCGCCGAAAACGTCAGGCTATATAGGATAGCCTCACTAGACCCTAATAAACTGATTTATCAGGATTTGTTAGCATCCCCGGCTCGTCTCTCCTAGGGACAGACCATTCAAGTGACGCAATCCGTCGAGTAAGGCGCTACAAACCACTGTTTCGGTTTCTCGATTCAGCATCAGCCGAAAACAGTCTGCTAGATCAGTCGCCGACAAGGGCAAGTTGCTACTGGCAGCTTGCTGGGTTAGCAGGCGGACGGCAATCAGCCGCTTGAGTG
This sequence comes from Coleofasciculaceae cyanobacterium, assembly GCA_036703495.1. Taxonomy (GTDB): domain Bacteria; phylum Cyanobacteriota; class Cyanobacteriia; order Elainellales; family Elainellaceae; genus Drouetiella. The sequence continues at coordinate 10,740 of DATNOY010000482.1, read as the reverse complement.
GATCCGCATCAGCCAGGTCAGCCAGCCCCAGACGGGTAGCTTGCTCGTCTTTTTGCCCAATTTGTTCTATTTGTTCCATTTGTTCTAGAGGACGATGCAGATGCCAGACCAGCAACAGCAGCACCCCTAACATCATCCCGCCTTCGATAATGATGCCCGTGGCCAACCAGGAGTGAGATTCTCGCCAAATCGCGATCGCCAAATAGCTGCCGCCTGTTGCCACCCCTCCGCTAGCTACCGCCAGCGTCATCGATCGATTAGACCGGCTCCAAAGCTGCTGCCAGTTCCAGGCTTTTGGCAGCTTCCACCAGCCTAGGCGAGACAGGTAAACCCACACCATCACGGACAGCCCCAAGCTAACCGCTAAGACAAGCTGCCAATTCCAGATCAGCCCCAGCCCCAGCCCTGCTACGCTAACGCCCCACCCCCAATATTCCTGAACGCGATCGCTCCATTTTTTGAAGGATTGAGAATTAAGGATTGACAAGGAGTACCCTTGTAACTGCCGAACCATCTGATCAACGGAGGGAGTAGCCTGTGCCACGATCAATACTTGCGAAGGACAATGATTAAGAGCATACCAAGGCAAGCGGCGATCGGCACCTGCTCTAGGGTCTCAAACTGCACCAGACTGTTAATATTTATCAAAGATTTTGCAAGATCAGGACAGGATAAGCCAGATGTCTAGCTACGACGCTATCTATGCAGTTGTCTGTCAAATTCCCTGGGGCAAAGTGGCTACCTATGGACAAGTGGCGGAACTGGCGAATTTACCCGGTCAAGCTCGCTTAGTAGGGTATGCTCTATATCAAATTCATGTGCAGCCTTCCGCAGTTCCTTGGCATCGCGTCATCAATGCTAAGGGTGAGATTTCCTACTCTCCCTTCCGACAAGGCATGGATTATTTACAGCGATCGCTTCTAGAGGCAGAAGGCATCCAGTTCAGTGCTTGCGGAAAAATCAGCCTGAAGGATTACCGCTGGCTGCCATTAACGAGAGAGGAAAAATTGAGCCTGAAAAAATAATCACAAGAAATTTGGAGATTGCAGCTAAAAAGTAGCGAATTTTTGGGTTGATTCCGATAAATTCTTGGATGGATGGCGCTTGGTTTTGCAGCATCAATTTTGCACAGGCAAATTTAATTTGAGAGTTGAACCGCAATTTGCTACGCTTTGTTAAGGTTTATGATCTGCTATTTATAAATAAGCGAGTTCGCAGAGGTTGGCGGGTTTAATCGCCTCAATCTGCGATCGGGTTAAGTTCAAGCTACAGTACTGCCAGCCTTAAAATCAGCCTTAATGATGTTGGCAAGCAGACGTGGTAAAGAAAAATCTAAGATGAAACTTAAGTGATGTTCGCCCCCATTTAGAGTGGAAATTGGGAAGCCAGATTTCCAAGATATTGATCTAGCAATTCTTCAGTTCAGTAATTTCGATTTAGGTAGGTAGGTAGCTGCATGGGAATGACCGTTGCTCCGGATCAAATTGAACGGATTGTTTGGAACCAACACCAAGATCCGTTTGAAGTTCTAGGACCTCACTCGATTGAGAAGGAGGGTAAAACGGTCTGGGTCGTTAGAGCCTATCTGCCTCGTGCTAGCGAAGCTTGGGTGATTTTTCCGGAAGATCGCAAAGAGATTCCCATGGAACCGGTGCATCATCCCAATTTCTTTGAATGTGTGCTGGATGTGCCTGAGCTGAAAAACTACCAGCTCCGGATTAAGGAGGGCGATCGCCTCTACACCACCTACGACCCCTATGCGTTTCGCTCACCCCAGATTACTGACCTGGATATTCACCTGTTTGCGGAAGGCAATCACCATCGCATTTACGAAAAGCTAGGCGCTCATCTAACTGAAGTCGCAGGGGTAAAAGGGGTTTATTTTGCTGTTTGGGCTCCCAACGCCCGCAACGTTTCTGTTTTGGGCGACTTCAATCATTGGGATGGTCGCGAACATCAGATGCGGCGGATTGCCAATGGGATTTGGGAACTGTTTATCCCCGGTTTGGAGGTTGGCACTTCCTATAAGTACGAGGTCAAAAACCAGGCGGGTCACATCTACGAAAAATCTGATCCTTACGGCTATCAGCAAGAAGTGCGTCCCAAAACCGCATCGATCGTCGCGGATTTAGACAGCTACCAATGGCATGACAGCGACTGGATGGAGCGTCGTCGTCACACCGATCCTCTAGCTCAGCCCATTTCTGTCTATGAAGTGCATCTAGGTTCCTGGCTGCATGGCTCTGCGGCTGAACCGGCCCTGGATGAACATGGCAATCCTATTCCGCCCGTGATTGTGGCCGATCTCAAACCCGGTGCGCGGTTTTTGACTTATCGAGAACTGGCCGATCGCTTGATTCCCTACGTCAAGGAATTGGGCTTCTCCCATATTGAACTGCTGCCCGTTGCCGAACATCCCTTCGATGGTTCTTGGGGGTACCAGGTGACAGGATACTATGCCTGCACTTCCCGGTTTGGCTCGCCGCAAGATTTCATGTACTTTGTGGATCAATGTCATGCGAACGGCATTGGGGTCATCGTCGATTGGGTGCCAGGACACTTTCCCAAAGATGGACATGGACTGGCTAACTTTGACGGTACTGCGCTTTACGAACATGCTGACCCGCGCAAGGGGGAGCATAAAGAGTGGGGCACCTTGGTGTTTAACTATGGGCGCAACGAAGTTCGCAACTTCTTAGTCGCTAATGCCCTGTTCTGGTTCGATAAGTTTCATATTGATGGCTTCCGGGTCGATGCGGTGGCCTCCATGCTGTATCTGGACTACCTGCGCCCTGATGGGGAATGGGTTGCCAATCAATATGGGGGTCGAGAAAACATCGAAGCTGCTGATTTCTTGCGGCAGATGAATCATCTCCTGTTTGGCTATTTCCCCGGTACGCTCAGCATTGCTGAAGAATCCACCACCTGGCCGATGGTGTCTTGGCCCACCTATATGGGAGGGCTGGGGTTTAACCTGAAGTGGAATATGGGCTGGATGCATGACATGTTGGATTACTTCCACATGGATCCTTGGTTCCGCCAATTTCACCAAAACAACGTTACCTTCAGCATCATGTATGCCTTCAGCGAGAACTTTATGCTGGCGCTTTCCCATGATGAAGTGGTGCATGGCAAGAGTCCGATGATTGGCAAGATGCCGGGAGACGAGTGGCAGAAATTTGCCAACTTGCGATCGCTCTATGCTTACATGTTTGCTCATCCGGGCAAGAAGACGCTGTTCATGAGCATGGAGTTTGGGCAGTGGACAGAGTGGAACGTTTGGGGCGATCTGGATTGGCATCTGTTGCAGTATGATTCGCACCAAAAGCTCAAGTACTTCATCAGCCGGTTGAATGATCTCTACCGAAGCCAGCCTGCGCTGTATACGCAAGATTTCTCTCATGAGGGTTTTGAGTGGATTGACTGTAGCGATAATCGCCACAGCGTCGTGGTCTTCCTGCGCAGAGCCAAAGAAGATCCTGAAGATTATCTGATCATTGCCTGTAACTTTACGCCTCAACCCCACGCTCACTATCGGGTGGGAGTTCCAGAGTTAGGCTTTTACACAGAGCTGTTTAACAGTGATGCGCGCGAGTATGGGGGCAGTAATATGGGCAATTTGGGGGGTAAGTGGGCCGAAGAGTGGTCGTACCACAATCGCCCCTACTCCATTGATCTCTGCCTGCCGCCGCTGGGTGTACTGGTGCTAAAACTCGATCGCCAAAAGCTTTTACAAGCCAAACTGGCCGCAACGCAGCCTCATCTCAAAGATGAGTGATTCGGGCAAGTGATCAAGTTTCAATAGAATCAGGATGCCAGAGAACAGATTGCTTGGCATCCTGAGGCTTAAGCCCCAGATATTAGGGCAGGGACATGTTTGTGGGCGTGCCTCGCGCGCCCACAAACATGTCTCAAGCGGAGATGATCAGGCAGTTACTTCAAAGCTTGCCGGTAGGCCGTGTGGATGCGCCGCAGGTAGTTTTCCATGCTGAAATGTTCTGCTACCTGTTGGCTGGCGTTAGAAAGCTGCGATCGCAAGGCAGGACTTCCCAGTAATGCCTCCATCTTGTCTTTGATATCGCTGACTTCGTAGGGGTCAACATATAGGGCCGCATCGCCGCAAACTTCCGGCAAGCAGGAAACATTGGACGTGATCACCGGACAGCCAAAACTCATGGCTTCAACTGGCGGCAAGCCAAATCCTTCGTAGAGCGAGGGAAAGACCAAACAAAAAGCACCCCGGTAGAGGTAGCGCAAGCTGTTGGCAGAGACATATTCCAACAGTTTTACCTGCTTGCTAGGATTTTTGCTGTCAGCCACATAGCCCAGTTTGGCTAGTTCATCTTCCCAAAGCCAGCCTTTTTTACCCACGATGACCAGGGGAAAATCGGTATCTAAGCTGGCATAGGCATCAATTAACCGACCGACATTTTTCTTAGGTTCGATCGCTCCCACAAATAGAAAGAACTTTTGGTTCTCTAACCCATAGCGATCGAGAAACTCGGAAACTTCTCGTCTAGAGGCATCTAAGGGTTCCAGGGCGATCGGCTGATAGGTGACGATGATTTTATCGGGATCGGCCTCTTCAAAATAGGTCAACAAATCCTGTTGTGAGTTTTCAGAAACCGTGATAATTGCTGAGGATTCTTTGATCGCATCTCGCACGTTAAAGTAGAAATTTTCTTTGTCATCTAGCGTGGCGTAGGGCAGCCGCAGCGGAATTAAATCATGAATAGTCGTGATTTTTTTGGCTCCCCGAATTTGCATAGGCAAGGGGTAAGTAGCGTGCCAAAGATCAACTTTTTCAGGCACTGCAATCTGGGTTTTGAGCCCAAGTTTTTTGTATAAAACATTGGCAGTACTGTAGCATTGCGGCAAATTAAAGGATGCCGCATATTTGAGAAAATCTTCGGTGGCTTGTCCCCGCTTCACAACAAAATTGCGATCGGCTTTTCTGCGTCTAGCCCGATACAGCGGCGAAGCAGTCTTCACCAAGCCTTTTAACAAAAACAGGAGGCTGCGGTTCTCGACCTGGTTATCAAAAAATAAGACTTCATCCAGGATGGCATTTGATTTGTAACCGCTGCGGCTCAGCAAGACATCAATATGGGCTCCTAATAGGGTTAATGCCTGAATTAAGCTAATGCCGTAGGTTTTGATGCCGGTTCCTTTGGTGAGCTGCAAGTTGTACCCATCAACCAACACGTTGATCCCTGCCAAGCTGAGGTCGGCTGGGACGGCGATCGCCCTGGGGGCAGGCTGCGGCTCTGCTTCCCGAATCGGGGTTGCCTGAGTTTGGGTTGCCTGAATTTGATCTGCGGACTGGGCTGGGATGGTGTCTGGGATTATGGCTGCGGCTGGGGTGATCGGCACCGGCGCATCAACTGTGCGGCTTTCCACCGCTAATTCACTCAGGTTGCCCCAGGTAGACTCATCGGCAGCAGTGCGGAACGATCGCACCAATCCGGGTACACAAACGATATAGCCGCCGCGTTTGGTAATGGAGTGAGGCGACCAACAGGTAATCCACCAGTCCTCATCAGCCCCTTGCCCCGGCTTGCCCCGATCCGGCTTGGGGGCACCCAGGTAGGGGGTTGGGATGGGCATCACACTCCGCCAGTAGTCCCGATGGGCATGTAAGTGTTGCCCTGGCATCGATCGCTTATATAACACTGGGTATCCGGCAATGTTGCCTGTGCCAAAGTTAGGATGCTCCAGGGCATCGCGTCCGGCTAAAAGGGGGCGATCGTGGGGGTCTTGAATCTGCTCTAACACCTTCAGCGTTTCGGGATGGATATCGACATCGTCCTGGAAGTAGGAGATCCAGTCGATTTGCGGATCCGCTAGCCAGTATTCCAGCCCCACATTCATGGCGTTGGGTAAGCCTCGGTTTTCGGGAATCCGGATCAGGGGCACCTGATGCTGCTCGGTAATGCGCTGGTTCTCCCGATCGTTTTCGGGGCTAGAGCCATCATCGACCACAACGACCGGAATGCCTAAAGCCAGGACTTGTGGCAGCGATCGCGCCAGACTCTGGGGGCGGTTATAGGTGGTGATGACGGCAGCATAGGTAGGTTTTGGAGACGGCAGGGGGGATTCCTCCCAGTATTCATCAAACTGCCTAACCAATGCCTCAATATGCCCTTTATCGGGTGGCTGTGCGCCTGGAAACAAGGTTTGTGCATAAATGACAAACACTTCGTTGGCAAACACAGGATGAAACTGCTCTAAAACCTTGAGGGCAACGGGGGCTTCAATCTCGGTGGCCATGCCTTTGTGAACCACAACAAACTGAAACTGCTCGGCCGGCAGGAGATAGGACACATTGTAGTGGTAGGTGCCCGGAAAGAATTCTAGAAACTCGTTAGGAGCCAGGATCGGAGCCAGTGGATCGGCATATTTTTCCAGAAACGATCGCGCCTGCATCCAGTATTCATCAGTGGTGGGGAAGGGCATGAGAAGAATTGATTAATGTCGATTAACGTCAATATAAGGTCGGCTCTCTTGTAGGATGCCATGGGGGATGCCATATCGAGCGAATCATTCATCGGCAGTAGACAAGCCGATCGCCCGTTTTGCCTTGAACCATACCGATCGCAGCTGCCAAAATTTGCTGGTTTTCATGGCTTCCAGTCTGGCTTGAGTCGCTTGCAGTTCTGCTTGCAAGTCCGCGGTTTGGGAAAGTTGCGATTGTAACCGTTCTACTTTGCTGCGGAGCTGCACCTGTTCTCGATAGGTTTGCTGAACCGATTGCAGCGTTTTTCCGGGTGCAAATTCCTGATGCCAAAAGATGAATTTCAACCGAGACAGTTCGCTAGACCAATCCTGGCTCGTTTGCCAAAGGGAGCGATCGATAGGTTCACCGGTCTCGTAGGTGACTGCATAGCTAAACAGCAGGGGCGTGCGCTGGGCCAGATGCAACAGCAGACAGAGATCTGCGAATTCGTCAAGCTGAGGATCTTCTAGAAGGATGGCATCGAGCAGCGATCGCCTGATCAGGATGCCGCTCAGCGGAATCGGCAGCTGCAAGGTCAACAGCTGGTCTAGATGAAACGGCTGAAAGCAGATCAGGGCTTCAGGCAATGGCTGCAATCCGCCAGAATAGACTGCTCCTACCTCGGGATGCTGATCCAGCAAAGCCACTAGCGTTTGCAGGTGGTTGGGATAGAGGTAATCCGCCGGATTGAGGATGGCAAAATAGTCTGCATCGATCGCCTGGAGTCCTGCCCAAAGGCTGCTGCTGGCAAAGGTTGACGCTGCTTGAACCGATTTGATGGGCAAAGCTGAAGCGGGTAGAGGGATCGCGGCCGATGCTGCAGACTGCACCACGATCGCCTTGCAGGGGCGATAGGTTTGCTGGGCAATGTGATGCAACGCATTTGCCAAGGCGTCGGGGTCTTGGTAGGGCGATCGCAGGATGATCTGGACAGAGGACTTATGGGGTTGATCGCTATCCGGCTGGATGAATGCCTGATGCTGAACTAACAGATGGGCGAGTAATTTCTCCAGGGCATAGTGTTGCAAGAAGATCTGGTGAGCCTGGGCCGATAGCTGCATCGCCTGGGTCGGATGCGCTTTGATCCACTGCATGTGGCTGGAGATTTGTTTCACTTGCTCAGACCAGGGGGCATCGGGGTCAAGATATAAAACGCTGTCCCCAAACGCGGCTCGGATAAAGGGATGCTCCCCGCAGATGGCGATCGCCCCAGAAGCAACAATTTCAAAGATCCGCATGGAGGGCAAGGCAGCTTGGCGATGCTCTTGGCGATGCAAACACAGCCCCACACCCGCCTGATTCAATGCCCTGAGTACACTTTCGCCGTCGTAGGGCAAAGCGCACTGGTAGGCATGGTGCAGGTATCGCCACCCGTCAGGGTTGCCATACACTTGCAGGTAATCCTGATGGTCTAATTGCTCAAATAATTCCTGAAACCGCAAACCGTCCCAGTTGGAGCCTAAATAGACTAAACGGGGAGTGGCGAGATCAGGAGGCTGATATTGATTTTGGGGACAGCTGGTGTAGAAAGGGGCCGTCAGGAAGACTTTGGGCGTAGGGTAGAGGAGATGGTGCAGCCAGCGATCGATCGCCGGAGAAGACGTTAAATAGCCGTCGTAGCTCAAAACATGCTTGACGTATTTTTCGGTGCCTTCAAAAAACGAGGGCGGATTCCACATACAGCCATAGGTGGGATACTCCGCCAGTTTGGGGCTGTTGTTGTGCAGAGCGATCACAAAATCAGGCTGGCAGGCTTTGATCTCGGCTGAAGTTTGCACCTCTGCTGTCTCCCATCCCAGACGGTTGGCCGCTAAACAAATCCGCCGGGATAACTCGGTTTCTGCAACAAACTGTCCGGCAAAGGGATTCTGAATGGCAACTTTCATACCCGATCGCTAAGTTGAGGCCAGGGCGGACTGAAATTTGCGATCGTATTCTGCCAAGCCCCAGGTATCGAGCGGCTGCTTGTTCAACAATTCTTTTTTGTACATCGTAAATCCGCCCCAAACCCCCTGGGCAAACCGAAACGCGTCTGGACTCGCGACAGGATGGGAACCAAAAAAGTATTCCTGGTAGTAATCGACCATCTCTTTTTCCGGCAAGGCTCGCCCTAAATAGAGTTCGTGCAAGCGGGCAATTTCGGGTAAACCCACCCGTTCCCACAGCTCAATCGATTTTTGCTCCTGGTAGCTGCGGAATAAGCCAAAGAATTCTTCCACCGCTAAAAATTTGGCACCATGCTGCAAAAACCGCAGCCATAGCTCATAGTCCATAGCAAAGTGAAAGCTTTCATCGACATATGCCCCTGCTTTTTCAAAGATCTCGCGTCGCCAGAAGACGCATTCTTGAGCAATATAGTCGCTTAGTAAAAGGCTGTCTTTGCAGAAGGGTTTGTAGGGCGAACAGTAGGTAAAGCGGCCGTTGGCGTTGATGCAGTTGCGTTGACCATACACGACATCAATGTCAGGGTGCTGCTCAAAGTAGCGAACGGCAGTGGCAATCACATCTTTGTCGGCGTAGCAGTCGTCCGAGTTGAGATAGGCCATAATCTCGCCGGTAGAGCGGTTAAACCCTTTGTTTAAGGCATCGGTTTGTCCGCGATCGGGTTCAACAATTAAGACATCAATATGCGGCTGATATTTCTCTAGAACGGCTGAGGTTTGATCGGTGGAAACGGCGTCCACCACAATATATTCCAGATTCGGATAGTCCTGGCAAATCACACTCAGGATCGTCCGCTCAATAAATTTGCCCTGATTATAGGACGGGGTGACGATACTAACTTTAGGGCTGACTTTGGGATAGCGCAGTTGGGCAGGCGGTTCGGGATACGGATTAGTGACTTCCATTGCGCTCATACTTGAGGGCTTCTAGGCTTTGATGAATTTTGACAAGTTCATCGACAATCGTGACGTTGAGTTTAATATCCGTGCGATCGCTCTTAATCTCGTCAATCATTTTATACATCTTGACGAATTCTGTAGATACCTGATGGGCAATCCGATTTTGCTGATCCAAATTGATCTTTTTGAGCCGTTCCACTTCTTTGGACAGCTGTTCAATCTCTTGCTCAAGCCTTTGAACATGCTCCCGAGTAATCAATCGAGCCTCATCGGCTGCCTCGGCTTTCACTACCTTATACAGCGGATTCAGGGTGCCGTAGTACGCTTTTTTAAGTAAACCTCTAACCATTACTCTGCAAATCCAATGAATTTTAGCTGGGCTGCAACGGGGCGATCGTCTCCTTTGGAGAGTCTTTGAAATTTAGAAAAGCGCAAATCAATCCGTCGTCGAGTTCCTCCTGGAGGGAGGGCAAGTTTAATATTGAATTCGCCAGGTTTGAGCGTTTGTTTAATCGCTTCCTGTCCATCCACAAGAATAATCAACTCAGTGCTAAAAGTAGCATCTTTGATTGCTGGAACAGTGCCTTGCAGCCTCAGAGGCAGAGCCGGATTGGGCTGCTTGAGACCAAAGAAGGCAGCCTCAGACACCCAACCATCTTCATAAACTCCAGAGTATTCTAAGTCAGGATGAGCCAGATCAGTAGGAAAAGATTTTATATAGTTGGGTGGGTTAAGTCCAGCGTATTCTTCTTCGGAAACTAAGGAAATATCGCGCCCAAAGCCGACTAGCTTACGGCGATCGGTGGGAATGTCTTTGCCGTAGAGGTTCATTAAGCCTGTCTTACGACTAGGAAACCGCTTGCCCTCAGTGCCCATATCAATGCTGACAAAGTTGTGTCCGCCAATGGACTGCGCTGCAATCGGCGGAGAAAATACATGTGCGGAACCCCGTCCTACAATGCCAAAAGATTTTCGTGATGTACCGATCGCGGCAGCGGGCGGTAACTCGTTGCCTCTGTCGTTTTTGAGGCTGGCCGTCATATTTAGCTCCAGTCGGACGGCTGGAGCGGGATGAATGACCTCAAACAAAAAATGGCGTCCCAGCCCAGATATCTGTTCCGATGGGAAAAAGTAGTCTTTTTCAAGCTGATAAAGGGAAACGTGCTTTGTTTCTCCAAGATAATAATGTTGCCCTAACTTGGAGTGAATAAAAATTAGCAGGTTCTTGGCTGCGCTCAGGGGCAGCATGGAGAAGTCTAGTGTGGACCGGAGTTTGGCGTTTGTTTTGGTGTCAATTTTGAACCTGCGGTTGTTAAATATATCCTGAAGCGAAGTGGTGGAAACTAGAACAGGTTCACTTGCTGAGCCTATGATTGAATCAGTAACTAGATTGTTGAACGT
>DATNOY010000481.1:0-7422 GCA_036703495.1 Coleofasciculaceae cyanobacterium | reverse complement strand
AGCCATGTTGGCGCATCGGGAAGCCCGAGCGATCGCGTTGGGTCCGGAGGGAAAGCTGCGGGTGTTGGCCGATCTGCTGGCCCAACATCACCCGGAACAGACTCTAATCTTTACCAACGACAACGCCACAGTCTACCGGATTTCCCAAGCGTTTTTGATTCCTGCCCTAACGCACCAAACGCCAGTTAAAGAGCGGCATGAAATTTTGCAAAATTTTAGAGAAGGGAAATACAAAACGCTGGTTGCTTCCCATGTGCTAAATGAAGGCGTAGATGTGCCAGAAGCCAGCATTGCCATTCTGCTATCAGGCACAGGGTCTGCCCGAGAGTATATTCAGCGACTGGGGCGGGTATTGCGTAAGGGAACAGCTCAAAAATTTGCCTTGCTGTATGAAGTGGTGGCAGAAGAAACCACCGAGGAAGGGGTTTCTCGGCGTCGCCGTCAGCCGCCGACTCAATTCCCCAAACCGGCTCAGCAGCTAGAGCTGGTTTCACCGCAATCGCTTGATCCCCATCCTGCCTACGCACCGCTGCGGGCCGCAGAGCTGCCTGAAACTTATGAAGCAGCTGCATCTAGTCCGGCAGCAGACGTTGAGGCGTCCATTTCAGAAAATAACCCTCAATCAGCCCCTTAGCGCTTTACAAGCCTCACTATTCCATGAAGCGCTGCGCACCTGAAAAAACCAGCCTATTTTCTGAAAGCTATACATAAAAGCTACATATAGCAGTCCTCGATTGCCTGCAGTACAGACTATTTTTGAAAGCCTCGTTTCGCAAGGCTTTCAAAAATAGTCTGTTTTTAACCTAACGGGTGAGTCCGAAGTGCAGGCGTTTCATCCCTGTCTGAGAGCACAGCTCCTTGATCCCATTATCCTGACCCAGCTTGCTATAGCTACCTAACATTTCTCACTCGTATAAAATTCAGCAGATCAGTAAATACGCTGAAATACTCTTATCTACTTAGGAATTAAAAGTATAATGTACTACATGCTATATATATTCTCTATTTACCTATTAATTTATGGATGTTGAAACCTTTGAGTCTCGGACTCGAGATATGATCGAAGAAGCGCTTAACCGGCTTCAAACTGCCGCCCTGTTAGCAGCGCAGCTAGAAACAGAAATCGCTCAAACTGGGCAAACGGTTCAAAATCTGAGTCATTTGATAGAAACTTTTTTAGAAGAGCAGCGGCGGCAAAACGCTCAGAATCCCAAATCCAGATAAGAATGACGAATAAATGACGAGCGAATCCGCCCTGCAACAAACTAAACGCCTAACTCTTCACAAATTGCCTGTCTTAACTGAGCTAAATTAACGGGCTTAACCAAGTATCGACGGGCTCCCATCTCTAAAGCACGCTGTTGATCTGTTTGAAAGGCAAAGGCTGAAACAACAATTACAGGCGTCGATCGCCAGTCATCATTCTGCTGAATTTGCTGAAGCAGCGTATAGCCATCTATATCGGGAAGCTTTAAATCTAGGAGAACCAGATGGGGCTGAAACTGAGCCATAGCTGCCGCAAAGGAAGTTCCTCGCTCTAAACTCATGACATCCCAACCATAGTGTTGCAGATAATCGCTCATTAACTGACGGCTCGTGGCGTTATCCTCGACTTGTAAAATGCGGATGCATGGCCTCATATTAGAGGTTGAAGCAGGAACCATCGTCTATACCATCTTTTACTATTCGAAGATCAACTTCATCCCCCTGAAGATCAAAATCGATCTCACTTAAAGATTATGGTTGTCCGAGCCGTGTACAGCTTTTTATAAATTATGTAATCTTTCAGTTGTTGGATGACAACGTGAAACATCGAGAGAACGCTCATGCCAAAACGAGACGGTAACCCTTTAACTGGAATGAATTATAGCGCGAGAACCGAAAATCAATGTGCTCTCATTTGGAGTAGGAAATAGATCAAAGTAAGATGCAGCAAGAACAGCAGCATTTAAACTTACTATTCAACCTTAAGGACGTTAAGAACTTTAAGTAACTTGCGATCATTCTACAAGCTAGCGATTGATCGTGCTGCAGTGCTGGGGCAATCGCCAGATATATTTGACGATCGCGATCGCTTCACATGATAGGTTGGTAAAAATTGCCACTTGCCTACCTTCATTTCTATGCATAAAATTCCAGTTACGGTTATTACCGGGTTCTTGGGAGCAGGCAAAACCACCCTAGTTCGGCAACTGCTCCAAAACCCCCAAGGCCGCCGAATCGCTGTTGTGGTGAATGAGTTTGGCGAAGTTGGGATTGATGGCGAGCTGCTGCGCTCAGCGCCAGTCGAAGGCGAATCTTGTGAAGTTTGCATCGAGGACACTGATTCCCCAACGCCCACCTCATCGGCTGCCAACATCGTTGAATTGACCAACGGCTGTCTCTGCTGCACCGTGCAGGAAGAATTTTTGCCCACCATGCAGGAGTTGCTGAAGCGACGCGACGAGATTGACTGTATTTTGATTGAAACCTCAGGATTGGCGCTACCCAAGCCGTTGGTGCAAGCCTTTCGCTGGCCCGAAATCCGTACCGGGGCAACGGTGGATAGCGTGATCACGGTCGTAGATTGCGAAGCTTTAGCTCTCGGTCAGTTTGTAGGAGATCTGGATGCCCTACAGGCGCAACGGCAGGCTGATCCGAATTTAGAACATGAGACTCCCATTGAAGAGCTATTTGAAGATCAGCTGGCCTGTGCGGATCTGGTGCTGCTCACCAAGGGCGATCGCGTTGACTTAGCCAACCAAACCAAAGTCCAAACCTGGTTGCGGCAAGAGTTGCGCCCCAGTGTCAAAATTGTGTCCTGTCAGCAGGGGCAAGTGAATCCCGATCTGCTATTGGGTTGCAATGCCGCAGTCGAGGATAATTTGGACAACCGCCCCAGTCATCATGACACGGAAGAAGATCATGAGCACGATGATGACATTACCTCAGTGCAAATCGTCGTCGATGATGTTTTTGAACCCACGGCTTTGGTGAGCTGTCTGCAAACCCTGGTGCAGCAACAAGAAATTTATCGGGTCAAGGGATTTGTAGCCGTGCCCAATAAAGCCATGCGGCTGGTGTTGCAAGGTGTAGGCGATCGCTTCGACTATTTTTACGATCGGCTGTGGCAGCCCAGCGAACCTCGCCAAACGCGGCTGGTGCTGATTGGTCATGCCTTAGAACAGTCAAAAATTATGGCTGACTTGCAAGGGGCGGCAAAATCAGCGGTTTAAACCGGGCGCTAGATCGAGGAAACAGGAGCGGCGATCGCCATGACTTCTTCCGCCAACCCCAAGGAGACCGTCATACCCATTCCACCTGAGATATTAACGAGGGTGACTCCCGGTTCTGGATGAGCAATAAACTCAGTTTCCCCAGGAATTTTTGAATAGAGTCCATGCCAGGTTTCGCTGATCTCAAAACAGGGAACCCTGGCAAATTTTTTCAGGTAATCCAAGATGTATTGATTAATCTCAGCTTTGTCAAACGGATCAGGGTTTAAACCATATTCGTGAGAGTCGCCAATCACTAACTCACCCGTGGCATTTTGCGACATCATCACATGAATGCCCCACTTGGGGAACTGGGGAGTTTCCGTAGCAATCCTCGCTTTCAAGGCCGCTAAAGAGGGGCAAGCCGCAAAAGAATCATAGTGGGTCAACGTTAGTCCCCCACACAGAGCAGTTCCAATCCTAAAAGCGTTCGGCTGCGGTGCCGTTCGCATCATTTGCAGTTTCACTTTGGTGATGCCGCTGCTGGCATAAACTGCAGGATACAAGGTTTCAAAATCGACACCGCTACAGACAAAAATCTGCTGTGCCGTCCAGGTTTCTCCACCTGCCACCAAGTGGGGAGCATCTACCTGCGTCACAGCCACGCCAAACCTGAATTCCACGCCATATGCTGCCGATAAAAAAGCAGGAAGTTTGCCGATCGCTTCCCTCGGATCAACAATTGCTTCGGTAGAGCTGTAGAGTGCGCCTAGCAAGCCCTGCGTCACAATTGCCGGACTTTTCTCAGCCGCTTGGGCAGGGGTGAGCAGCGTCACCGCATCGCGCCTAGCTGCCGCAAACTCTTGCAGAACTGCCATTTCATCGGCATGGTAAGCCAAATGCAACGAGCCGCAAGGATCAATGTGGAAGCCAGCTTTGGGAGCAAGTTCTAGCCATATTTCTCTAGCTTTGAGGGCGCGATCGCGCCATTTGCCGTCCGGCTGGCCGATCGGCCAGACCATGCCAAAGTTGCGAATAGATGCACCGATCGCCTGAGGATGGCGTTCAAACACCACGACTTTGAAACCTCGTTTAGCGGCAGCCAAGGCATGGGCTAAACCGAGAATACCAGCACCGACGATCGCAATATCTGTTTGGTTCATAGCTAGGTTTACAGCCGGAGTTTATCGCTAACGTGAGAGAGCCGCAATGATTTCCTTCAGATCGGACAGAGAGCTGAGCAAACCGTGATGAGGATGAGGTTCGAGCTGTTCTCGGGTGTGAGTTCCGTTAGTGACCGCTAAAGACAATCGGCAACCGGCGTTGATGCCAGCTTGTAAATCAGAGGGGGTATCGCCAATGGCAATCACAGTTTGCGGATCCAGAATCCCCAATTGATACATAGCTTTTTGAATCATATAGGGAGCCGGTCGCCCTTCCTGGTTGTAGATTTCTGAAGGCGTAACTGAAGCTTGGATCAAAGAATGTTCTGAGCCCATGTACGTACCATCTAAACCTTGATTCCACTGGAGGCGATCGAGAATAATATTGGTGACTTCTCGATAAAAGCCAGTATTCAAAGCAATTTGAATGCCTTGCGATTTTAGCCAATCAAATAGCTCCAGACAGCCTGCAGTTGGCTGGACAGGCTGCGTCAGATAATGATGCTCTAAAACCGTTTTGAACTGCTGGTAGGAAGCCTCAACTTGCGCCGGATACTGCGGATCTGCTTTATCCATCTGCTCGGACCAGAGGGTCTGAAACACCCGCTTTTTTGACCAACCCATCAGGGCGCGAAGCCGATCGCGATCTACCTGCAAGCCCGTGGCTTTAGCGGCAACATCAAAGCAGTGCTCTACCTCATTGGCATCTTTGACAGTGGTTCCTGCCATATCAAAGACGACGAGCTGCACTTTAGCCATAGGTTATTCCTAATTATCCTCAGCTGAGCGAGCCAGATCACTCAAGATTACTCTGAGATTATACCGATCGCCATCGTTAAATCAGTTAATACTTTATTCAATTTGATATTACTCGTTTGTTATTAACCCCATCTTTAATGTTTCTAAATCACTTCCTAACCTGGTCTTAATCTTAGTGTTTGATTGAGTTAGATTTTGTTCTACTTGAGTCAGAACATACAGTCGTGTGCCCTGACTCAAATAGCCTCTGGACTCATCACCTTAGGCTGACTGTAATTCGTCCAATTTGGCCAAGACTTCGGCACTATGGATGGCAGGACGGACACCCAAGAAGCGCTCTCGCAGGATGCCTTCTGGATCAATTAGGTAGGTATGCCGCAGAGAAGAATAGCCTAACCAGGAGCCATAGGCTTTGCTCACTTTGCCATTGACATCGGCTAGGAGAGGAAACTTTAAGCCTTCAGAATCGCAAAATTCGGCATGGGAGTCCACATCATCGGCACTAATGCCCAAAACCTGGGCATTTTTGGCAATATATTTAGGCAAATCTTGCTGAAACCGTCGGGCTTCTAAGGTGCAGCCTGGCGTGAAATCTTTGGGATAGAAATAAACAACAACCCACTGACCTCGATAGTCTTTGAGGGAAATTGTGCCATCCCCAGCATTGCTAGGCAGGGTAAATTCTGGAGCAAGCTGGTTGAGGGGTGGCTGTTCGCCTCCCATAGCGATCGCCTCAGGTACGGCGCTGAAGCTGGCTAAGAAGAGCAGACACAGCAGGGAAACAAATTTGAAAAGGGTACGGCGAGAAATCATCATTGGGGCAGATGTCAGAGAGGGGGGAATTGGCTTTAATATAAGTTTACAAAGATTTGGTCGCTAATCCTGAATTGCGAGGCTCATCTGCCAAGGTTGAGGCGCTGTAATGGCTGAGGCAGCTTAGCGAAGCACGATATCTGAGCGAAGCGTAATATCTGACGGCTAAATACCCCACTCAGGAGATAACGATGATAGAGCTTTATCAATTTGAGCTATCCCACTACTGCGAAAAAATTCGCCTGATTTTGGACTACAAGGGATTGCCTTACCGCAAGGTGGAAGTGACGCCTGGCATTGGGCAACTCGAGTTGTACCGGATGTCTGGACAGCGACAAGTGCCCGTACTCAAAGATGGCGGTGAAGTCATTGCCGATTCTACGGCGATCGCTCTTTATTTGGATCAAAAATATCCTGAGCGGCCGATCATCCCGGCTGATCCGCAGCAGCGGGCCCTGTGTCTGCTGATGGAAGAATGGGCCGATGAGTCCATTGGTTTGAATAGCCGCAAGGTGATGCTAGGTGCGTTTAGCCAAGATCCGGGGTTGCGATCGGCTCTTCTACCTGCGTCGGCTCCCAGCTTCCTCAAGACCCTGATCGAGTCGGTTCCGGGTGAGGCGCTAAGCGTCTTGGGCACAGGGGCTGGCTTTGGTCCCGATGCCGTCAAAGCGGCCCGTACAGCGATGCAGCAAAACTTAGAGTCCCTGAGCACCTTGCTGAGCGATCGCCCTTACTTGATTACCGATCATCCCACCCTGGCAGATTTTGCCGTGGCCGGACTGACGATGTATGTCAAGTTCCCGGCTGGGCTGTATCTAGATATTCCCACCTTGCTGAAGGGCAAGGGCGTTCCAGGACTGGCCGATAATCTGGAATACAACACCTTTTGGGCGTGGCGCGATCGCCTCTATAGCGAGTACCGCAAGTTTACGGCCGCAACGAGCGCTGCCAGCTCCTCCAGCCCAACCTCGATCAACATTGATTAGAGCTTTTACAGCACTTTTCAATTCCGTTAGCCCCAGTTATGTTTGAGACGCCGCGCAGAGCGCGGCGTCTCAAACATAACCCACCCTTAATCCAGCGCAAAGCGCTGTAAAAAGAAAATTTCTAGAAACCGGGTTGCTTGTCTTAACATCCTGTGCAGGGAGATTGGTCATAGCAACCCGATTTCTATGTCAGCGGTCTAAGCACTGAAGTACTTGGCGGTGGGATGATAAACCACGATCGCCGTGGTGGACTGCTCCGGATAAATTTGCTCGCTTTCGTCCATGTACAAGCCAATGCGATCGGCTTGCAGCAGCTCCAGCTGTTTGTATTGGTCGGCAATGTTGGGACAAGCCGGATAGCCAAAGCTATAGCGCGATCCCTGGTAGCGCTGGGCCAGGATGTCTCGAATATTATTGGGTTCTTGGTCGCCAAACCCTAGCTCTCGCCGGATGCGGGCATGTGTCCATTCGGCCAAAGCTTCCGCCATTTGTACGGCCAAACCGTGG
>DATNOY010000480.1:0-4127 GCA_036703495.1 Coleofasciculaceae cyanobacterium | reverse complement strand
TAAAGGACGGCACAGAAGCGTGGCAATTCCTGGAGAACGACTGGAACCAGTACACCGTTGCCATCTTTGACTGGCTGCTGCCAGGATTGTCTGGGGTTGAACTCTGCCAACGCCTCCGCGCCAAGCAAAGCCCCCTGCCTGTCTTGATGTTAACAGCAAGAGATCGCATGGAAGATCGGGTTACAGGACTGGATGCCGGAGCCGATGATTATTTAATCAAACCCTTTGGCATGGCAGAATTGTTGGCACGACTGCGGGCACTACAGCGGCGATCGCTGCAAATTCAACCCCCCCAGCTCCAAGTGAGCAACCTCCTGCTGGACTACGGCACCTCAACCATTTCAATTGCGGACTCCAATGGGGAACGACAAAATATTCCCCTCACCACCAAAGAATTCCAACTGCTGGAATACTTTATGCAGCACCCCAACCAAATTCTTTCGCGTGACCAAATTATTAGCCGTATCTGGCAAACCGAAGCAGATTTCAACAGTAATGTGGTTGCGGCTCAAATGCGCCTACTGCGGCGGAAATTAACCGAGTATGGTTACGATCACCTGATTGAAACCGTTTACGGCATGGGCTACAAGCTCAACACCGATGAAACATAGCCCATGAAACATCATCAGGTCTTTCACACGACTCGACTGCGCTTAGCAGGGCTATATGCCGGAACAATGGGATTTATTCTCACCCTTTGTGCAATTGGCTTCTACGAAGCGATGGACCAGAGCCATGTCTCTGAGTTAAGCCACCGAATTGAGTCGGTAGCAGGCACCCTGCATGATGGGCTAGAAGCCTCATTGCAACAACCGGGTAAGCTAGAACCGATCGTGCAAAAGTTTATTCCATCGCTCTGTATTGCTGGAACAACGTGCGCCTACAAATCTACAGCCATTCACTATTTAGGAGTGTTTCAAGAACATGGATATTACATTCGCTTTGTCACCCTATCAGGGCAGTTATTAGCCAGTGCAGGTGAGGTCACCACGGACTTACCTGTGCGTGTCGAAACAGAACCCTGGCAAACCTTAGAAGCGACCGATGGAACGCGTTATCAACAACTATCTCTGCTGCTGAAGACCGCGAACCATGATGCTTGGGGATATATGCAGATCGGGCGGTCGCTCTCTGACATTGATGGACATATGGTTTGGGTCAGGTGGATTCTGCTGATTGGCTTGCCCACTGCTATGCTGCTGGTTGTGATTGCCAGTTGGTGGCTTGCTGGACAAGCCATGAAACCGGTCTACGGGTCTTACCGCCAGATGCAACAGTTCACTGCGGATGCTGCTCACGAACTCCGCACCCCACTAGCGGCAATTCAAGCAAATTTAGAATCGACCTTGATCCCAGACGCAACAGATGCTGATGCCTGGGATACCCTTCGTACTGTAGAGCGCCAAAACAGCCGTCTATCCCGACTCGTCCATGATTTGTTGATCCTCTCCCGCGTGGAGCTGCAAGGACTTCCTACGAAACAGGATTCCTGCAATCTCAATGATCTAGTGAATGATTTAGTTGAGGAGTTTTCGGCACTGGCGATCGCCTCTAACATCTCGCTTACAGCCAATATCCCAGCGAACATGCTGATTACTGTCCTCGGAAGCGAGGAACAACTCTATCGTCTAGTAGCCAATCTAATCACGAATGCAATTCAATACACCTCTGCTGGCGGCAAAGTCACCGTTTACCTCAAGCAAGAAGACCATTTTGCTCTCATCCAAGTCCAAGATACTGGAATCGGTATTCCGCTCGAAGAACAAGCGCGTATTTTTGATCGCTTTTATCGCGTCAATTGCGATCGTTCCCGCCATACTGGGGGAGCAGGGCTGGGATTAGCCATTGCACAGACGATCGTTCAGACCCATCAAGGCACCATTCAGGTAGAAAGTGAATTAGGTAAAGGCAGTACTTTTACGGTCCAGTTTCCTTTGAAGAAAGATAAGCGTTCCTAGAGATGGTGCAGTCGAGAACCAGCCTCTATAGCAACTTTTAACTGAGTCAAGTCCAGATTATTTTTGAAAGCCTCGCGGAGCGAGGCTTTCAAAAATAATCTGGCTTTAACCGGGTGCGAACCGCTATAGCGATTCTATTGGATGAGGACTATAAACTTTTCTATTGAAACAACTCGGGTGCATCCCAGTTATGCAACAAGTGGTGGTCTGTCAATTTCTAGATAGGGGCGCAGGGGTTCCGCCTCCGCATAGAACTTGCCCCTACAGCCGCTAATCCCTCAGACTTGACTCGACAAGGCCCGAGGTTTTTCAGATCAACATACTAGAGAATTTAGGCAACCCCAAAGTTGCTTTACTCCGATCGCAACATCTTTCCATAAGGCTACGGAATACTGCAAAATAGACGGGTAAAGTTAACATTCCTGCAATCGCATGGTTCAAACGCACCCGAATGAAAACACGACCATTGTTCTAGACAATTTAGATCAAGAAATTATTGGACTGCTGAAGCTCGATGGGCGGATTGCTTTCACCGAAATTGCCAAACGGTTGAGCATTCCAGAAGCCACTGCCCGCTATCGGGTGCAGCGCCTGCTCCAGTCAGGTGCTATTCAAATTCATGCCTGGCTCAATCCGGAGAAGCTGGGCACCCCCCATGTGGTGATTATCCGCTTGATTGCCGAAAATAGCCGGATTGAAGCGATCGCCGAAACACTGGCCAAGATGGTTGAGGTGCAGTTTGTCTCCATTACAACCGGACAGTACAACATTGTGGCAGATGTCTATTTTGGAACGCACGACGAACTGCTGGCGCTATTTGCCAAAGTTCAGCAGATTCCCGGCATCATTAGCTATGACTCGCAGGTGGTGTTGAAGCTGTTGAAGGCAGAGTATCAATATCGATTCAGCGAAGGGTTAGCCAAGCCGGAGTAGCGGGTGATTCCAGTTTTACCGAAAACGCAAAAATAAATACTTTAACTGCGAATAGATTAGCGTTAGCTGCAAAAGATACGTTAATCTTATAAATTGAGAGAAGATTCTGCTGAATCGAACAAGTTTTATCTGCAAACTGTCGCTTGCGGCACATTTTTTGGCGATCGCCAATTCTATGCTTAACCCAGGGTAGATCGAGGATGAGGCTAACCGTTTATGACAGCAACACCCGACTTTAGTTTTTACATTAACCATCGCACCCAGTGGACGGGCCGATTGATCAATGGGCTAGCGATCGCTTATGTGTTATTGGGATATGCCTTCGCCGTGTTCTGCCTGACTCAGTCGGCGGCGTGGCTTAACTTAATCGGGGTAGTTTTGCTAACTCATACGTTAGTGTGGGCCGCTTATTTTGTACATGAGTTTATTCACAGTACGATCTTTCGCCGTCCCAGCTGGAATGCCGCATTCGGGCAAATCATGCTGTTTCTTACAGGTTCCTGCTATACCGACTACCGCGATATCACCAGCAATCACCTGGCGCATCACAAAAATCGGGCTGACTTTTCCGCTTTCTCTATCCCTGATTTTTTGCGATCGCTTCCCAAACCGTTGCTCCAGATCATCATAGCGCTGGAGTGGCTGTATTTCCCTGTGATTAACTTCATGTTGCGCTGGCTGAACATCCTCTCTCCGTTTTTGGGTCAAGCCCGACGAGATGAACGCCTGCGAACTGCCGTCTTGCTGTTGCTGCGGGGTAGCCTGTTCGCGGCATTAGCCTTCTACTCTCCCAAAGCAGTCCTCCTCTACTTTTTCAGCTACATTTGCTTTATCAATATTCTGCGGTTTATTGATTGTTTTCAGCATACCTACACCGTTTTTCAGCTGGGTCAGCCCTTACCTCAGTACAGTCTGGAACATGAGGAAAAGCATACCTTTTCTAATTTGGTTTCAGGACGCTGGTCTTGGCTTAACCTACTCTTGCTGAACTTTTCCTATCACAATGCCCATCATCGTGTGATTCGCTGTCCCTGGTATTTGCTGCCCAAGCTGGATGCTGAACTGTATCCCCGTCAGTATCGTCAGTATGTAACCTTGAGAAGCCTGGTTGGAAACTACCATCGGTTTCGGGTTCACCGGCTGTTCCACGATCAGGGAACGGTCATAGACACAGAAGATGGACTGAATTTGGATCAGTTTGTGGGAGCGATCGGCGTTTCGTTTCTGTTCTCTCGT
>DATNOY010000479.1:0-7586 GCA_036703495.1 Coleofasciculaceae cyanobacterium | reverse complement strand
CAACACTTTGAATGAGTTGAAGTTTGATAATACGCAAGAAGGTGATGGGCAGATCGTTGGTGGGGCAGGGCGGAACAAGCTGGCTGGGCGAGCCGGAGATGACGTTCTGGGAGGAGATGCTACGACTCCCACGCCTCCTCCCGCTACCGGAGGGGGAACCACAACTCCCCCCGTTGTCGATGAGCATGACCATACTGGGGCAGGAGCCAGCAGTGCCAACCACGTTGCTTTAGACCAAGTTGATGTGTTGCGCGGTCTTGACCTGGGCAAGCTGCAAAAAGAGCTGTCGTTTAACGACGATGTGGGCACTAAGGGCGATTTTGTAGTCACGGGCGGTGGCAAAAACGTCGTCATTGGTACAGGAGATAAAGACCTGATTGACGCGCGGGGTGGCGGCTTTAACACCATTACCACCGGCGGTGGTAAAGACAGCATTGTCCTGGATGGCAAAACCACCAACCGCATTCTCGACTTTGATCCTAACCAGGACAGACTGTTGTTTACCAAAGGTATGGATCTAAACAACATTGTGGTGGCGCAAGGGAAAAATCCTGGTAAGGGCGGGGTTAACCAGCCCCTAGATTCGGTCAACAATGCCTTGATTCTTGACAAGAGCGATGGCCATATCCTGGCATCGTTGGCTTTCACCAAGGCTTCAGCGCTGCAAGGCATTGAACAGTCTGTGCGCAAGGGCTTTAGCCTGGTAGATGACAAGGTATTCAACACCGTCAACGAGTTGAAGTTTGACAAGACCCAGGAAGGCGATGGCCAGCTGACAGGGATTCGGGGACGCGATAAAATGGTCGGACACGGTGGAGATGACTTCTTCTACGTGGGCGATGATGGATTTACCCTGGGCACCGCTGTAGCAACTTCTGGGGGAAATGAGTTTCCATTCAAGAACGACAGCCCCGGATCGAGCGAAATGCACCTTGATTTTAAGAACGGTGTGTTGCGTACTACCGGCTCCTACAAAAACTTTGATGCCTTTCCTCTGTTCAGCCAGGGTGAAACTACCATTGATCCTAAAGCGACCATCCTGAATGGTTCTGATCCGGTCTCGTTGATCAATAACTTCCTAAAAGTCCCAAATGACGTAGAAGGTAACCCGATTTCCGGGACTCACCTGCACTTCAGCCCGGCTGAGGATACCCGTGGCAACTTTGCCGATGCTACGGTGGTTCGTTACTTCACAAATACGGTAGTGGATGCCAAATCTGGCACAATTTCGGGTGAGTTTCACCTCAATCCCGAAGAGCAAGCGGCCTTCCTAGCAGGCAACTTGTACATGAACATCCACTCCAATATTGATGGCGATGGCGATGGCAAGGCTGGCTTCCCCACCGGAGAGAACCGCCTTAACTTCAACCAGAACGTCGTTAAGCTAATCTAGCGTTTTCCAAGCTAGTGAAATAACCGATGCACAGGGTGCAGGGAACCCCCCTGCACCCTGTGCGCGGCAATGCCGCGCTTTCAAAAAATAATCTGGCTTTAGCCGAGTGCGCACCACTATATTGAGCTGAGGCGAGACTCGAAAAACCATCTTCTGAAAAAACGTACAAGAAAAAGCGATCGCCTACCTTTACCCTTAAGCCAAGTACATCGATTGAACAAGATGGCAATGGCTTTATTGAAGGACTTCTCTGCATCGGCCGTGATCGCTGGTTTCGTCACCGTCCTGGTGGGGTTTACCAGTTCAGCTGTGATTGTGTTCCAGGCAGCGCAAGCCCTCAATGCTTCGCCAGCTGAGATTGGCTCTTGGATGTGGGCCTTAGGGCTCGGCATGGGGCTGACTTGCATCATCCTGTCTCTGTATTATCGGGTTCCTGTGGTCACTGCCTGGTCTACGCCAGGAGCTGCCATGTTGATTACCAGTGCGGCGGGCGTTTCCATGCCAGAAGCCGTGGGTGCATTTTTAATCTCAGCCTTGCTGATGACCCTGTTTGGCTTTACGGGCTGGTTTGAGCGAGCGATCAACCGGATTCCGATTTCCATTGCCTCGGCCATGCTGGCGGGGGTGCTGCTACGCTTCGGGCTGGATGTGTTTGTCGCCATGAAGACGCAATTTGGCCTGACGTTTGCCATGTTTTGCACCTACCTGATTGCCCGTCGCCTATTGCCACGCTATGCCGTTGTTTCTGCCTTGCTCGTAGGGCTGCTGATTGCTGCAATTCAGGGCTTGCTGCACCTTGAAACGGTGCGGCTGGAGTTTGCCCAGCCAGTTTTAACCCTGCCCCAGTTTTCAATGGGCGCACTGATCGGGGTGTCCTTGCCGCTGCTTGTTGTCACAATGGCTTCACAAAATGTGCCTGGAGTCGCCGTTATCCGGGCATCTGGATACTCAGTGCCGATCTCTCCTTTAATTGGTTGGACGGGTGCAGCAACGCTGGTACTTGCTCCCTTTGGCGGCTTTGCGATGAATCTGGCAGCGATTACGGCCGCAATTTGTATGGGACGGGAAGCCCACGAAGATCCGTCGCGGCGGTATGTGGCGGCGGTTGCTGCCGGTTTTTTTTACCTGCTGGTTGGGTTGTTTGGCGCGACGGTGGGGGCAGTGTTTGCTGCGTTTCCAAAGGAACTGGTGCTGGCGATCGCCGGTCTAGCCCTTTTAGGCACAATTGGCAACGGTTTAGCGGCAGCCCTGGCCCAGGAAAAGGAACGCGAACCCGCCTTGATAACGTTTCTGGTGACGGCATCGGGTGCAACGCTATTTGGTATTGGTTCAGCGTTTTGGGGGTTGGTTGCAGGAGCTTTAGCGATCGCCATCTTGCAAATCAAACGTCGCCCAGCGTAGCGGCTGCCCTGATTCCGGTCTTTCTTACATGAAACTCATCTAAGTCTCATCTTAATTGCCTACTCTAAGGAAGTGAGCTTATGAAAATGAATCTATCGCTTTTCAGTCATGAAGAAACGCTACTTCTTACAAATGGGGACGGCAGCGGTGGGCGCGATCGTCCTCTCACGGGTTTTGTCTTTGCGATCGGCTGCAGAGACGTCCTCAGATCCAGCATCCTCTGGCACAAGGTTTGAGGTGACGAAAACGGAGGCAGAATGGCAGCAGATTTTAACGCCACAGCAATTTAATGTTTTGCGGAAACAGGGGACTGAACCGGCCTTTAGCAGCCCTCTGGCAGAACAATTTCCTAAGGGAACCTATGCCTGTGCCGGATGCGATCTGCCCCTCTTCTCTTCTACCACTAAGTTTGAGAGTGGTACGGGCTGGCCAAGCTTCTATGCGCCTCTGGAAGGGGCGATCGCCACTTCTACGGATCAGTCGCTATTGATGACTCGCGTAGAGGTACATTGCCGCCGCTGTGGTGGACATTTAGGACATGTGTTTGATGATGGCCCTGCCCCGACCGGCAAACGCTACTGCATGAATGGGCTGGCGCTTAAGTTCATTGCGGCTTGACCCTGGCTCGTCCTATAGCGTTTTCCATGGCGTTTCCTGTAGCGTTTCGCACTCGAATAAAATCAGATGATCTTGTCGGCTGGGCTGCCCCTTGGTGCAACCCAGCTTTTTTGGTTTGGTTGCACACTCGAGAAAGTATTTGTCTATTTCGCCGATCGCACTCTGGCAGTGTTTGACGCACCGAGCGATCGCCTTCCTGTGCCAAGCTTTGCTGAATCCTTCAACCTGACGGTGGGACAACTCTTCAGCTGGTTAGAGGAATAGTATTCAATCCGATTCATCGCTGGTGATCTGGATCGTTGATAATCTGGGGTATGAGGCTCTACGCGGGAGCTTTTTCCCTATTCTCCCGTTCTGGTATTATTCCTGTTCTAGTATTATTCCCGTACTGTGTATCCTACCCCTCGTACCGTTTGCACTAGCCGTTTTTCATTGTTCTCTTCGAGTTTGAGGCGCAAGTAGCGAATGTAGACTTCAATGATGTTAGAGTCGCCCATAAACTCATATCCCCAGACTTTTTCTAAGAGTTGATCTCGCGTAATCACCTGGCGAGGATGGCTCAAGAAGTATTCTAATAAATCAAATTCTTTAGCCGTTAATTCAATCGCCCGTTCTCCGCGAAATACCTCATGGGTACTGCGGTTCAGGATCAAGTCTTCAAACTGCAAAATATCTTCGTTAGGCTCCTGCGTGCGGCGTAAATTACAGCGAACTCTGGCCAGCAGTTCCTCCAGGCTGAAGGGTTTGACAATGTAGTCATCGGCTCCCGCATCTAATCCTGTTACGCGATCGCTCACGTCATCTCTGGCAGTTAAAAAGATAATCGGCACTTTGCTGCCTGTGGATCGCAACCGGCGACAGATTTCTACGCCCGATAGCCCTGGCAACATCCAGTCTAAGATCAGCAAATCAACCGGCGACTCCCGAGCTAAGGTGAGGGCCGTTAACCCGTCGTTGGCTACACTGACCTGATAGCCTTCGCTCTTCAGCTCTAGCTCTACGACCCGAGCCAGTTTGGCTTCATCTTCAACCAGGAGAATGTGTGTCTTCATAGGTTTGCTGTTGAGGGGGAAGCGTGATCGTAAACGTACTGCCTTTGCCCAATTCTGACCAGACTGTAATCCGGCTGCCCATGCCTTCTACCAGAGACTTGACGATCGATAACCCCAGACCTACTCCTCCAGAAGCCCGGGATCGATCTTCATTGACTCGATAAAAGCGCTCAAAAATTCGCGCCTGATTTTGCAGCGGAATCCCGCAACCGCGATCGCTCACCTGAATGGTGGTACCTTCTTTGGTCTGGGCCAGTTTCAGCAGAATAGGTTCAGGGGGGTCAGAATACTTAACGGCATTGTCAATCAAATTAATTAACACCTGCGTCAGCCGATCGCGATCGGCTCTCACGCAAATTTTAGGCTGTTCGGCCTCAATTTGAATCAGGCGATCGCTCACTTTTCGAGACATACCTGCAACCTCTGCCACCAGATCATTTAAAACAAGGGGTTCCAGATTAAACCGCATACCGCCGTTATCGGCCCGTGCCAAATCTAGCAGATCTTGCAGCAATCGAATGGTGCGCTCTGTTTCAGCGACTGAAATTTCTAGTGCCTCTCGATGAGACTCACTCAGGGTGGTACTGCGACGCAAAACGCTTTGGAGATAGCCATACACCACGCTAAGCGGTGTGCGCAGCTCATGGGAAACATTGCTGACAAACTGCTGCTGCTGTTCCCAGGATTGAGAAAGCCGAGACAGCATGCCGTCCAGCATATGGGCCAATTCTTGCACTTCATCAGGGGCCCGATCGAGATACAGATGGGCTTGATTTAAGTCATCGGCAGAAATTGTTCCTGCTAGCTGGCTAATTTTCCGCAGGGGTCGGAGCGATCGCCGGATATGCATCGCACAGACCGTCGTCAGCAGAATTGTAGCTAGAACGGTGACAATGCTGACGCTGCGGAGTAAATCATTCAGCATGATCTGCTCATCGGTAATATCTTGCGCCATATAAAGCTGACCCAACGGTTTGCCTTCTACGCTTAAGGCACTGCTGGATAGAATCAGATACTGCTGATTGATAGGATAAACCTGCGGCTCTAGGGGCATCTCTGAGAGCGTCATCAACATGCTGGTAAAGTTGTTGTGGGCAGTCCGCAGCACTGGAGATTCCGCCAGCACTGAACCATTGGGACGCTTGACCCAGATTAACAGGTTGGGAGAAGCAGAATTGTCGATCGCCTTTTGAACTGCGGTTTCCATAGAAACCATCTCGCTGTACAGCTTCACGTCATACGGGAACCGCCGGGCGATCGCTTCCACATTTTTGGTATGGCTGACTACCAGAAGCTGCTGCATCGTCCAGCCTGTCCAGATGGCGACACTGCCCAGCCCAATGACCGAAGCTGTGGTAATGCCAGCCGTCAGCCGAAACTGCAGCGAAGACGAAGCCAATCGTTGTCGTGACAGGCGCTTCAGTATCTCAAGGGTTTTTCCAACAAACTTCATTTTTGTCTAACCCGTTTTAAGGCACGCTCTCAACCTGGGGCTTGTGAATTGCCTGAATTGGGGGGTAGGGACATGGCCCGCCTGCCAATTAGAGATTTTGTTTAATCCACGCTTCTTAATCTATGCGAGATTTTAGTCTACGCGAAACCTTGATCAGAAAATTGATTTTTTTTCGGAGTTGGATAGTTAGCTGGCTGCAGCTTCCCCATTTTCTTAATCTAATTCTTTCTATTTTCTCATTTAATCTTTGAGCTGCTCTGACACAGTAGTGGAAGAGTAGACAAGGCTGACGCAGAGCAAACTGGAGAGATTTCTCCGTTAGCTTTGAACCCATCTTGCAATCCAATTATTTAAATCATGGAGAAGACGATGAACCGGAAAACACTTTGCTTAATGGCTAGCCTAACGTTGACAACAGGTTTGGCGATGGCTTCTAGCAATTTTGCAGCTCAGGCTCAGTCTACAGGTGGGGCCATGGCTCCTTCCGCTAGCAGTGCCAACTGTCCTAGTGCAAGTGCCTCCCCCAATGCCATGAGTGGCATGACGGCGTCCTCTGGAGGTGCCATGAGCGGTGGAGCCATGAGCAGCGGGGCCATGAGTCATGATACCAGCGCGTCCTCTGGCGGGGCGATGAGCGGGGGAACCATGAGCGGCGGGGCCATGAGCGGTGGAGCCATGAGCGGTGGAGCCATGAGCAGTGGGGCGATGAGCGGTGAGGCGATGTGCAGCAAGCCGAGTGCCATGCAGGCTGCTCCTACGACTACGCGCTAGGCACATTTTTCTCAGGCTGTCTATCGGATGCATGTTCTAGTCCTGCTATTGATATTTTTGAGCTGCGACCACCCCTCAAAAATATCAATAGCGTCCCTGAAACGCTGCCTTGCTGTGCTTTACAAGAGATAGAGATATGAATGAAAACCTGTGGCAACGCCGTCAATTACTGCTGTTGGGGTTGGGAATTGTAGGAGCAGGGGCGGCTGTAGCGCTGCCTCGGTTGCAGCAAAATGCTCCCCCGTTGACAGCCCCTAACTCAGGCAAACAAATTCCTGATCTGGCTGCAGCGATGCCCCCAGCAGGTGAAACCCTACCCGAATTTCAGGGGATTAGTGCTTGGCTTAATTCGGCTCCCCTAACCCTATCTGAGCTTAAAGGGAATGTTGTGCTAGTCCAGTTCTGGACTTTTGCCTGTATCAACTGCCAGCGCACATTGCCCTACGTGACTCGATGGCATCAACAGTATGCGGCTCAAGGACTTAAGGTAATTGGTGTGCATACACCTGAG
The DNA here is from genome assembly GCA_036703495.1 of Coleofasciculaceae cyanobacterium. Lineage (GTDB taxonomy): Bacteria > Cyanobacteriota > Cyanobacteriia > Elainellales > Elainellaceae > Drouetiella. Next base: position 387 of record DATNOY010000479.1, on the reverse strand, counting down.
TTTGCTTTTGAGCGAGAAGAGAGCAATATTAAGAATGCTCTACGGCAGCATCAGATTACGTATCCTGTGCCGATCGATAACGATTACAAAACCTGGAGCGCATATAAGAATAACTATTGGCCGCATCTATACTTAGCCGATCGCCAGGGAATATTGCAGTATGACCATATTGGTGAAGGAGCATACGACAAAACTGAGCAAGTGATTCGTCAATTACTAGGATAGTCAATTAACCCGAGGGATACTTTACCTCACTCCATGTATGGCAGTTTCTCAGTTATCCGTTGGTCTGGCTTTACTGGGTGGAATTTTGACGGTGATTTCGCCCTGTGTTTTGCCCATTTTGCCGATCCTGGTCGGGCGATCGCTGCAATCCCATCGGTATGG
>DATNOY010000478.1:0-2592 GCA_036703495.1 Coleofasciculaceae cyanobacterium | reverse complement strand
GTTTGCCTTCCTGACTGACCTAGCGCTGCTGGGCTTAGGTGGCTCGCTGAAGCGACGGGAAAAACTCAGCGGGCGGTTTGCTGACAGTCTGTCCTGGATGTATTTGGGCATGGCCACCCTGCGGCGGTTTGAAGCGGAAGGACGTAACCCGGATGACTTACCCCTGGTGCACTGGGCGATGCAGTATACCTTTGCCCAAATTCAGCAGGCCTTTGCAGGTATTTTTGACAATTTTCCGGTTCCGATTTTGGGAACCCTGTTGCGGCATGGAGTAGCGGCTGGGTGGCGGCTCAACCCGATTGGCACTCTTCCCAGCGATGCCTTGGGTCATGAGATTGCTCAAATGCTGCAAACTCCTGGCGAAGGACGCGATCGCTTAACGGCGGGTATCTACCTTCCTGCTCATCCCGATGAAGCGCTAGGTCGGTTGGAGCAAGCTTTCTGTCTGTCGGTGCAGGCAGACCTGATCCTGAAGCAGATTAAGGCGGCCAGTCAGGCGGGTCAACTGCCTCAGGGCAAACCCGAATCCCTGCTTGAGGCTGCCTTCAACGCGGGACTGATTACCGAGGCCGATGCAACCCGGGTTCGCGATGCGGCGTCGGCGGGTAATGATGCTATTCAGGTGGATGCCTTTACCTTGGAGGAATATCATAACTCTCAACTGCCGCCGCCTTCCTCGATCAAAGACTATATAACGCTCAGCTAAGGGGGAGACTATAGCGGTGATCAAGAGGAGGGGGTGCAGGGGTGGAACTCCTCACCCCCTCTGCTCTGAAAGCGTAGCGCTGTATCCTATTTTCTAAGCGCCTGATACGATAAACGCAATCCTGTCCAGACCCAGGGTGTCATCCCTCAGTTTCTTCTTCTAAACCCGGTTAAACCCATGCAGCGATATGCCATCCTTCAGCAGATTCAGCAGCTTGATCCTGTTCAAGAGAACAGCCAAATTTGTTATTGGATGGTCGGGTACGAATTTCCTTGGGATATGACTCGTGCGTTAGAAATTGCCCTATTTCGAACGTTTTGTATCCCCAGTATTTCCCAATTGCTCGATCGCACTGGGGAATTTCATCATCATCCGCAAAAGCGCTATGACGATACTGGACTTCTCATCGCCCAAATTCTCAAGTGGGGACATGATAGCCCCCTAGGTCAGGCTGCAATTCAGCGCATGAACCGGATTCATGGTCATTTTGCCATTAGTAATGCAGACTTCTTGTACGTCTTGTCTACCTTTATCTATGAACCTCTACGGTGGCTCGATCGCTTTGGTTGGCGATCGCCAAGTCAGGTGGAACGGCTGGCCATGTTTTACTTTTGGCGATCGGTAGGGGAGCAGATGCAAATTCAGCAGATCCCGGACACTTATGAAGCCTTTGAGCAGTTCAACCTAGACTACGAAAATCGGTATTTTCGGTATGCTGATGCCAATCGTCGGGTTGGAGAATCGGTGGTGCAAATGATGCTAGGCTGGTTTCCCGCAGTTCTCCGTCCCGCCCTCAAACCCTGGGTTTATGCGGCCCTGGACGATCGCATGCTGGAGGCATTTGGCTTTCCGCAGCCCACTGCCCAGAGGCGGCAGGTGGTAGAGACGGTGCTGCAGCTGAAGGGCGAGCTGCTCCGAAGGTTGCCGCCGCGGAAACACCCTGATTTTTATGGGGATGCTCCTCAACGCAGTTATCCAAATGGCTACCGTCTGGAAGATTTGGGCCCACCTCATTTGCTGGAGTCTTTGAACTGCTCCCAGGATAAACTGGCTCCGTAGCTGCATTACCTCAATCTGGGCTGCAGGGGAATTTCAATCCAAAATTCTGTACTTTCCCCTGGTTCTGACCAGCACCGTAGCTGTCCTCCATGTTTTTCGACAACAATTTGATAGCTAATCGAGAGTCCCAAACCTGTGCCTTCTCCGACCGGCTTAGTGGTAAAAAAGGGATCAAAAAGGTGAGCCTTCACCGTATCTGTCATCCCCGGCCCATTGTCTTTAATACTAATTCTGACCCAATCAGACCCTAGGAGTTGCGTGCGGATGGTAATAGTGTCAGCAGGTGAATTTAAATCTGGCGAATCTCGATGCTGGGGCGACTTTAAAGCATCAATGGCATTGCTGAGGATATTCATAAACACTTGATTGAGCTGCCCGGCATAGCATTCTACGAGCGGTAAATCGCCATATTCTTTAACAATTTCAATTCCAGCATAAGGGAGGTTGGGCTTTAACCGGCTTTGCAAAATTAACAGCGTGCTGTCAATCCCGTCATGGATATTCACGGGTTTCATGTCTGCTTCGTCTAATCGAGAAAAGTTACGTAACGTCAGGACAATTTGACGGATACGCTCTGCTCCTGCCTCCATAGACAATAAGATTTTAGGCAAATCTTCAATCAAAAACTTCAGATCAATGTCGAGAATCAAGTCCTGAATTTTCGGGTTGAGTTCGGAATAATGCTGCTGGCAAAGTGTGGTTAGCTTGAGCAGATCTTGGGTGTAATCTCGCACATGGATCAGGTTGCCTGTAATAAAACCCACAGGATTATTGATCTCATGCGCTACCCCTGCAACGAGCTGACCCAAGCTAGACATCTTCTCCGT
>DATNOY010000477.1:0-5319 GCA_036703495.1 Coleofasciculaceae cyanobacterium | reverse complement strand
CTCTGGGGAATGAAACAAGGAGCAGATGCATATATTACTAAGCCCTTCACTCGAGAACAGTTAGTTCGTGCTGTGAAATCGGTTGCTGGTTAATCTCACTACAGGTTCGGCTCATGAATCCATCCGCGCTTGCCCTTGCCGAGAATAGTCAAACGCAAAAGTCTACGGGAGAGACATACTTAAAGTTTCATTTAAATCGGCAAATCCCGGCCGTTTTTTCCATGCGCTATGTGCAGGAAGCGCTGATTTTACAATCTCGCCGCCTGACACCTATGCCCAACATGCCTGCTCCCATGATGGGATTAATGAATCGGCGCAGCCGCGTGATTTGGGTTGTGGATCTGGCACAGCTTTTGGGACTTTCGGTGCTGGATGCCAGCAGCACTCAGCAATATATGTTGATCTTAATTCAGGTTGGCTCTGTGTCTTTAGGGTTAGCTGTCCATCAAGTAGAAGGAATGATGCGACTAGAACCCAATGCTGTTCAATCTCCTGTTGGACAAGTGGCGGCTTCTCTAGTGCCCTACCTGCGCGGTTGCGTGCTGCAGCAGCAGGAACACAAGCGAGAAATTCTTTTGGTGCTAGACGGCGAAGCGATCGCTCACTCTCCAGTTCTTCGCAACCCTACTTAGAGCGCGACCTAAAGCGCTGATTGGTTCTCCGTTTCCTTTGGTTCATTCTGTCCCATTGATCTACTTGCGCCGCGAGGCATTGTCGCTATGACCACTCAACCCCGCCCAGTTTCTACCAAATCTGACCGTTCCTCTGAAGAAACTGGCATTTCTTCAGAGCTATCTCCTCAGTCTGCTAACGGCAGCAAGCTGCCAAACCTTCAATATCGGGGAATCCGCACAGCCAGCAACACGCAGGCTCAAGCTTCTCGGCTGCGATGGTTCTATGAAATGCCAGTTCGTCGCAAGCAGCTTTTAGCAATCCTGACTTCGGAAGCACTCTCAATTTTGGGACTGGTGGGAGTTGCTTCCTGGCTGATCATTCGCAATGGTCATGAGCAGCTAATCAATCAGGCCAAGACTGAAGTAGCAGTCAGCAAGGCTGGCTACAACACTAAGGTCGATCAGATGGGCTTCGGCTTCCGAGGTCAGTCTGATAATGCTGCTGTTGTGCAAGCGGCAAAAGATAGTAGTGCAGGGCGATCGCTTTCGCCGGAACTGCGGACACGCCTGCGGGAAATTTTAGCCAACGAAGTTTCGGCTCGAAATATTGAATACGCTACGTTGGTCGGATCCGACATGCGAATCATTGCCAACGCCAATGCCGATCGAACTGGGGACAAGTTTGATCCCGAGGGATTAGTGGGTAACGTCCTGGCAAACCCCCGCCAAGTTAAAGCGAATGCCATTATCAATTGGTCAGATTTGCAAAAAGAAGCACCTCCTTTACCGCAAGGGTTCAAAGGACAGGATGCGCTTATTCGCTACACGGTGACTCCCGTCAAAGACCCAGACTCTGGGAACCTGATTGGAGCCTTGGTGTCAGGCGATATTGTCAATGGCAAACCCCAGATTGTAGAAGGGACGCTAGCCGCCTTCCAAAATGGCTATAGTGCGGTATATCAACGTCAACCCAGCGGAGACTTTGTCCTATCCACTTCTCTTAATTTAGGAGACGCGACCGATCTAACCCAGGCAAAAGCTGGAGTTACCCTGCCTGATACCACGCTGTTGAAACGAGCAGCAGACTCTAAAGGGCAACCGGTCACCGATCGCATTTCTATTGACGGTCAAACTTATACGGTGGCGGCTCAAACGCTAAACAACTTCAAAGGTCAACCTGTGGCAATTTTGGTACGCGGAACTTCTGAGGCGACCCTCAATTCCACGTTGCAGGAGAGTTTGTTGATACAGCTGATAGTGGCTGCCTTTGCGATTACGGCTGATGTCGGCCTGTCCATTTTGTTAGGGCGTTCGGTCGTCAGTCCCCTGAAAGATCTGGGTAAGGTAGCGCAGAAGTTTGTCATGGGCGATCGCCGTGTCCGTGCTGAAGTGTTTGCTAATGATGAGGTAGGCGAACTCGTGTCGGCTTTCAACACCATCGCCGACAATGTGGTGGCTTCCGAAGCAGTGCTCAATGAGCAGTTTCGTCGGCAAGAAACCGCGATTCATCGAGCACAACTCCTGACCGATGTCACCTTGCGCATTCGGCAATCGATGGATACTGAGGAGATTCTCGGCACTTCGGTCGAAGGGGTGCGCAGTATTTTGAAAGTCGATCGGGTACTGATTTATAGATTTGAGCCCGATTTCAAGAGTGGTCGGATTACTGCTGAATCTGTCGGGGAGGGCTGGATTAAAGCCTTGGGGCAGACGATCTATGACCCGCTGATGCCAGGATCGGTCGAACGCTTTAAGAGCGGCAAAATTTCTACCGTGGAAAACCTGTCCGAAGCCAAACTCACCCGTTGCCACTGCGACATTCTAGAGCGGCTAGAGGTGCAAGCCAATATGGTAGCCCCTCTGATTACAGGCGATGACTTAATCGGCTTGCTGTGCTTGCATCAGTGTTCTGGGCCGCGAGTTTGGGAACAAGAAGAAATTGATTTGCTGCAGCAGCTGTCTACGCAAATTGGTTACGCCCTGACCCAGTCCACGTTGCTGCAGCAGCAGCAGGCAACGGCTCTGCAAGAGCAGAGAACCAACTACATTGTTTCTCGGATGCGGCAGTCCTTAGAACAGCAGCAAATCTTTGATTCGGTCGTGCAAGACATGCGGGATGCGCTGGAGGTTGATCGAGCAGCGGTTTACCTCTTCAATCCGCAGTGGGAAGGCACCTTTGTGGCAGAGTCAGTCGATCGCCGTTATCCAGCTGCCTTGAACACCAAAGTTAGCGATCCCTGTTTTGCAGAAAAATATGTTGAGCAATATCGGTTGGGTCGGGTTAAGGCAACCAGTAATATCTACGAAGCGGGCTTGACCCCTTGCCATATTGGTCAGCTAGAGCCGCTGAAGGTGAAGGCTAATATCGTTGCGCCCATTCTGGTGAAAAATGAGTTGATCGGACTACTGATTGCTCACCAATGTTCGGCTCCTCGCCAGTGGAAAGAGACTGAAATTGGACTATTTCGGCAGGTCGCAATTCAGCTAGGATTTGCCCTGGAACAAGCGAACCTGTTTGAACAACGGGAACAAGCCCGCCTAGAAGCAGAAGCTTTATCGGATGAACAGCGGTATCAGCGAGAAGCGCTGCAAATGCAGTTGATTAACTTGCTGAGCGATGTGGAAGGGGCAACCCGAGGAGACTTGACCGTGCGGGCCGATGTTACGGTGGGTGAAATCGGTACGGTTGCCGACTTCTTCAACTCAATCGTAGAAAGCCTGCGGCAAATTGTCATGAAGGTGAAAGATTCTGCCACGCGAGTTAACCAATCGCTGGGAGAAAACGAGGAGGCCATTCAAAGGCTGGCCAATGAAGCCTTACGACAGGTTGAGGAAACTAACCGCACGCTGGATTCCGTGGAACAAATGACGCGATCGATGGAATCTGTGGCTGCCAGCGCCCAGCAGGCCGCTCTGGTAGCGCGGACGGCTTCCACAACTGCCGAGAAAGGGGGTTCAGCGATGGATCTAACGGTTCGTAATATCTTGGGACTGCGGGAAACGGTGGGTGAGACGGCGAAAAAGGTGAAGCGGCTAGGCGAATCCTCGCAGCAGATTTCCAGAGTTGTCTCGCTGATTAACCAGATCGCCATGCAAACCAATCTACTGGCTATTAACGCAGGCATTGAGGCAGCTCGGGCTGGCGAAGAAGGGCAGGGGTTTGCAGTGGTTGCCGAAGAAGTGGGTGAATTGGCAGCGCGATCGGCTGCTGCCACCCAGGAAATTGAGAAAATTGTGGACACCATCCAGCGAGAGACCAGCCAAGTGGTAGAAGCGATGGAGCAAAGCACGGCTCAGGTGGTAGAAGGTACGCACTTGGTAGAAGATGCCAAGCTCAGCCTGAACCAAATCCTGGATGTGTCTCGCCAGATTGATGTTTTAGTGCAGTCTATCTCTGATGCCACGGTCTCTCAGGTGGCTACCTCCGGTGTTGTGAGTGAGCTGATGAAGCAAATCGCCCAAATCTCTGAGCAAACCTCCCAGTCTTCCCGCCAAGTCTCTTTGGCCCTGCGGCAAACCGTCGAAGTGGCACAAGAGCTACAGGACTCTGTGGGCGAGTTTGAAGTGGGAGTGGAAGGGTAAGGATGAAGGGTGTGGGATGCAGGGTTGAGATCTATCTCCTTTCATCTCGCATCGTTCATCGTTTTGTCCCCCCTCCCGATATCCCCATTCCCCCAATCTACCCACGCTTATGTCAAAGGATAAGGAACTCGAAATTCAGCTTCAGTTTCTCGATGAAGCGCAGGAGTATCTAGGGACGCTAGAAACGGCGCTGCTAGGGTTAGCCAGTAGCGGTGTTGATATTGATCGCGTAAATGCAGCACTGCGAGCGGCTCACTCTATTAAAGGGGGAGCTGGCATGATGGGCTACCATACCTTGAGTGCTATGGCTCACCAGTTAGAAGACTCGTTTAAGGTCTTGAAGGTGCAGCGAAACTCGATTGAAGTGGATGCTGATCTAGAAGGGCTTTTACTTACGGGTGTGGATTGCCTGCGGCAGCTGATTGAGTGCGATCGGGCAGGTACGCCGGTAAATCCCCATTGGTTAGACAACCACGCCAATCCGATATTTGAGCAACTCCACGACCGCTTGGGTGACCCTGAAGCCGAAGATGCGAGTTCTATTCTGTCACCGGAAGAGGGGCAGGATGTGATCCCAATGCTGTTCCAAACGGAGGTGGAAGGCTGTTTGGCTCGGTTGGAGTCGGTGATTGCAGAAAATGCGCCTTGCCTACGGGAAGAAGTAGAAATTCTGGCGCAGGAGTTGGGTGGGCTAGGAGAAATGTTGCAGCTGCCTGCCTTCATCCAACTGTGCAATTCGATCGCGCAGTATATGGCGGCCGTTCCCCAAGATGGTGTCCTAGAGATTGCCCAACTGGCCCTGCAGTCCTGGCGGCGATCGCAAGCCCTTGTGCTAACTGGACACCTGGAGGCCATGCCTGTGGCGATTGAGGCCACTAGCTTTGTGCTTGACGTGGCGGAATCCACTGAGGCTGAGATCAGCGATCAGCCCTGGATGGCGGCAGAATCCGTTGATTCAGAGGTAACTGAATCCTGGTTTAACCTGGCTGAAAATCTGCCCTCTGAGGGCTTACCGCCAGAAGCTCTAGAGGATTGGGCGCTCGTAGTCTCCGAATCTTCCGAGCCAATGCCTTCAGACCTGCATGCGGTCACGCATTCAGCTCCAAGTTCGGTCACAAATTTA
>DATNOY010000476.1:0-3987 GCA_036703495.1 Coleofasciculaceae cyanobacterium | reverse complement strand
TGGCGTACCAATTACCCGCTTAATAAAGGCTTTATCGGGGGCATAGCCATAGACCTGCAGCTGGGAAGGCGGATCGAACACCACAATGTCGCCGGTCGTGGGAGGCTGAAAGCGATAGCTGAGTTTCTCGATTACCAGCCGATCGCCAATTAGCAAGGTTGGCACCATGGAATCCGAGGGAATGAAACGCGGTTCAGCAATAAACAAGCGAATCACAACGGCCAAAACCAGGGCGATCGCAATAATTTGCAGGTTTTCCTTCTGCGACTTCTGAAGACGAAAACCGCCGGAAGCAACCTGAGGGTTGGCAGAAGAAAGTTGAGGTTCAGATGTTTCAGCGTTTTGCGGTTCAGAAGTCATAGAAAACTTAGGTCTTAAGAATGCGGAACGATCGAGATCCAGGAATCCAATTAAAGGTGTAGTACGCTCAATACAGGCAAGCTGGATACAGATAAGCTTAAATCGAATTGGCTGAAATTAACGGGCATCCCTGGAGGCGGTGTGATGACAAACTCAGAAACCTGGTATATCGTCAAGCAACCCAGCGGTCACTGCGAAATCCTCTCCGGTGAGCAGATTTCCCATGAAGACCTGCCGTCGCCTGGAACGAGCGGCATGGACGACAAAGAGTCGAGTCAGGCGCAATGGGGGCCTTTTGCATCGCAAGGAGAAGCGATCGCCCGTCGAGTGGGGCTAATCCGGGCAGGCAAATGCCAACCGCTTTAAGTGCGGGAATCGGGAATCGCGATTAAACCATGACCCCATTCCCGTTCCCATCCTTACTTAGCCTGTGCTTGGTTGCCCGATTGTGCTTCTGCCACCTTTTGTCCCAGCACCTCTAGCGCTTTAGCGTATTGCGAATCCTCTGAAGTGCCTAGCTTATTGTTGGCTCCAAAAAGCTGCTGGCGTTGCTCGTCAGTCAAATCCAAAACCACATCAGGTTTGATGCCAGAGTGGTTGATATCCCGTCCGCTTGGCGTCAAATATTTGGCCACTGTAACTGCCAAGCCCGAGCCATCGCCTAAGCCGCGCACCGACTGAACCAAGCCTTTGCCAAAAGTTTGACTACCCACTAACGTTCCGCGATGATCATCTTGCAGCGCCCCCGACAAAATTTCGCTGGCGCTGGCCGATCCGCCATCCACCAATACAACCAGGGGTTTTGTCGTCAAAGCAGTTCCATTAGCGCTTTCCTGTTCAGAAACGCCCTGGCGATCGACCGTCGAAACGATTGTGCCTTCGTTGATCCACATGCGGGCAATATCGATGCCGGAGTAAAGCAATCCTCCCGGATTAGAGCGCAGATCCAGCACATAGCCCACCACGCCTTTAGACTCTAACGTCTTGATGGCATCGCGCATTTCATCGGGCGCATTGGCACTAAATTGAGTAAGGCGAATGTAGCCTACTTTTCCAGTAGGACTCTCTTCTACGGAGAATTTGACAGGACGAATTTCAATTCGAGCCCGATCGAGGGTGAATTCCATTTCCTGGGTGCCCCGGCGAACCGTTAGCTTGACTTGAGTCCCTGCCTGTCCCCGAATCAGCTTAACGGCATCGTTGCTGTCCATCCCTTGCGTGCTTTGGCCATCAATTTTGACGATGACATCGCGGGCCATGATCCCAGCGCGGAAGGCAGGTGTATCTTCAATGGGCGATACAACGGTGAGTTCTTTAGTTTTTTCGTCTTGAGTCAGTTGAATGCCAACCCCCGTCAGCTCACCCGATGTATCAATTTGCATATCGCGGAACTGCTCTGGATCCATAAAGCGGGTATAGGGATCATTGAGCTTCTTCAGCATTTCTCGAATGGCGTCATAGGCTTCTTTGGGTTCGCTGTAGCTTCTGCCCAGATATTCCTGCCGCACGGCACGCCAATCAGTTTGGTTAAAAGTTGGGTCAACGTAGTTGCGGTCGATCAGCTGCCAAACTTCATCAATCAGTTCCTTAGGACTCTCTTGAAAGAAGGCTTGACCTTGAGAAAGATGCAACCCGGCTCCTGTCACTGTTACGGCGGTGACGGCAACTGCAGTTGCACCGAGGACGAGTCCACGCTTTGTAATGACCATAGTTTGAACTGGATGAGGGTTGAACTGAGGGGGTTGACTGCGACGCAGGTACGCCCAATCTAACATAGCCTGAGTCAAAGCGGGATTAAGCCAATGTTACACAAACCCTGTGCACCCTCGACAGGGCAGAACGACCGCTCTGTAACCGTCTTAGCTCCCGCTCAGGATGTTAGCCTTGCGCTCTAGAGCCGCTCTAGAAACCGGGTTTCTGGGGGTGATCGCCACTGACCATTTAGCTTGCCCAAAAACCGGGTTTCTGTCACCATCGCCCTCAGCAACACACCCAGAAATCATCGCCTGTTCCAGCAGGGAGGTTGAGGAGGCAGGGCGATCGCCTACTGCGGCTCAATCCACTGTCCATCTGCCTTGATCAAGTTGATCAATTCGGCAACCCCCTGGTCTTCGGGAACCCGCTTAATCTCTTCCCGCCCTCGGTATAAAGAAATATAGCCCGCTTGCTTACCCACATAACCATAGTCGGCATCGGCCATTTCTCCTGGCCCATTGACAATGCAGCCCATTACGGCAATGTTTAGCCCTGTGAGATGACTGGTGGCCTCCCGGACTTTGTGCAGCACTTCTTCCAGATTAAACAGCGTCCGGCCACAGGAAGGGCAAGCCACATATTCCACCATGGTTCGGCGCAGTCCCAATGCCTGCAAAATGCCATAGCAAACCGGGATTTCCTTTTCGGGCGCTTCTGTCAACGAAACCCGAATCGTATCGCCAATGCCTTCTGCCAGCAGCGTACCAATGCCAGCCGTAGACTTGATCCGGCCATACTCGCCGTCTCCGGCTTCAGTAACGCCCAAATGCAGTGGGTAGTCCATGCCAAGCTGATTCATCCGCTGCACCATGAGGCGGTTAGCCGCAATCATCACTGGCACTTTAGAAGCCTTCAGCGACAGCTCTATGTTGTAGAAGTTCAACTCTTCGCAGATGCGGATAAATTCTAGCGCCGACTCCACCATGCCTTCTGGCGTATCGCCGTAAGTAAACAGCATCCGCTCAGCCAGTGAGCCGTGATTGACTCCAATCCGCATCGACTTATTTTGGTCGCGCAGAGAAATCACCAGCGGCTCTAACGTTTCGCGGATTCTCTCACCAATTTCCTCAAACTCAGCCGCGGTATATTCAGTGCGGTTGAGGCTGGGCTTCTCAAACACATACAGCCCTGGATTAATCCGCACGTTGTCCACATAATTGGCGACTTCCAGAGCAATCTTCATGCCATTGTGATGCACATCTGCCACCAAGGGCACTGGCTGGTAGCTGGCATAGAGCTTGTTGCGGATCTCCTCCATAGCTTTGGCATGGGCCATGCTGGGCACCGTCACCCGGACAATTTCGCACCCAATCTCATGCAGACGCCGAATGGCAGCCACCGAGCCATCAATATCGAGAGTGTCTTCATTGATCATGGACTGGACTGCCACCGGGTGTCCCCCACCGATGGTAATGCTGCCAACGGGAACGGGGCGCGTTTTGCGGCGATGAATAGCCCCATCGGTGGGCAAGGTGAGGGGAGAAGGATTGGAAGTGGCTGGGTTAGGAAGAGTTTGCATACCCCGTTGATTTAAATAGTGTGGGATTTGACGAGATGGATTTAAAAGCGCTCAAGTTCCAGAGTGCCACAGATGTGGGTCATTGCGTGAGCGTGAAGGCTACAAACTATTGCTTCAGCCAACTATACTTTAGCCAACTATTACTCTAGCCAAACTACGGCTTTGTCTAAGAGCCTTGCCCCAGACTAGCGCTTCAGCCAAATGGCTCTGATGCCAGCCGCGATCGCCCCCTCATAGTCTTCCTTCAAGCTATCGCCAATATGCCAAGCCTGCTGAGGCAGACAGCCATGTTTCTCTAGAGCCGCCTGAAACACCTGGGGGTGAGGTTTAGCCACGCCCACTTCTGTCGAGAC
>DATNOY010000475.1:0-4926 GCA_036703495.1 Coleofasciculaceae cyanobacterium | reverse complement strand
CTCCCCTCTACTTTGCCGAACGGCTGACGCAGCACTATGCCCGCCCGGATGGTACAGGGGCGCAGATCTACCTGAAGCGCGAAGACCTCAACCATACTGGCGCTCACAAAATTAACAATGCCTTGGGGCAAGTGCTGTTGGCCAAGCGGATGGGCAAGCAGCGGATTATTGCTGAAACCGGAGCCGGACAGCATGGTGTGGCAACAGCAACGGTTTGTGCTCGTTTTGGGCTAACCTGCATCATCTACATGGGTGTGCATGACATGGAGCGGCAGTCGCTCAATGTGTTTCGGATGCGGCTGATGGGCGCGGAGGTGCGTCCGGTGGAGGCAGGCACCGGCACGCTGAAGGATGCCACCTCTGAAGCGATTCGAGACTGGGTGACGAATGTCGAATCTACTCACTACATTCTGGGATCGGTCGCTGGCCCGCATCCCTACCCCATGATTGTGCGAGATTTTCAGGCCGTGATTGGGCAGGAAACGCGATCGCAGTGTCAGGAGAAATGGGGGGGACTACCCGATATCCTGTTGGCTTGTGTAGGGGGCGGTTCTAATGCCATGGGCTTATTCCATGAGTTTATTGAAGAACCCAGTGTCCGGATGATCGGCATTGAGGCAGGGGGTGAAGGCGACACTTCCGAAAAACATGCGGCTACTTTAACCCGAGGGCGGGTAGGCGTGCTGCATGGGGCTATGAGCTACCTGTTGCAAGATGCAGATGGACAGGTGATTGAGCCTTATTCCATCAGCGCGGGATTGGATTATCCAGGGGTTGGCCCAGAGCACAGTTACCTGAAGGATTCGGGTCGGGCAGAGTATTACAGCATCACCGATCGCCAGGCCCTGGATGGATTGCAGCAACTCTCGCGGCTAGAGGGCATCATTCCGGCTCTGGAAACAGCCCATGCGATCGCTTATCTGGCGATCCTGTGCCCCCAGTTAACAGGCAGTCCTCGGATTGTGATCAATTGTTCGGGACGGGGGGATAAGGACGTCCAAACCGTGATCAAAGCATTGGATAACCAGGCTGAGAGCTAAAGTTCGTCGGCAAATCTGTCACCGATCTAGATCACATACGGTGTCATTTATTCTTGACTAACCTAAAAGGTGGTCACTTTAAACACGTCTATAGCGTTTCCCATTCGATTGAAGTACAGATGAGGTACGGACAAGCGGGCTGCAGGAGCATTGTCCCTGCTGATGCGTTCCTGTTGTGTTCCAAATTCCTTTGACTCAAGCGTGGGAACCGCTCTAGAACGTACGGTCTAGAACATACCGTTAATTTAGACACTCTGAGGAGACGCTCTTATGGTGATGGCTCAATGGTTGTTAGCCACAACAGCAGCATGGACTTCAGTTCTGGCGTTGCTGTCTCAGCCTGTCCGAGTGCCTTCGGCGGTTCCAGGGTTCTCTCAATCCATAGCCCAGATTAGCCAAGCCACGCCTAACGGCAGAACCACTACGCCAACGGTCATTTCAACGGGGGCAATGGAGCAATCGATCCTCCAGCAAATTAACCAGTATCGCCAGAAAAAAAAGCTGCCTTTGCTAGCGACGAACTCCATCATCACCCAGCAAGCTCGTCAGCACAGCCAGACTATGGCAAGTAGGCGGGTTATGAGTCACGATGGCTTCAGTACACGAGTCGCTAATATTGGTAAGTCGATCGCCTATCGCAGCGCGGCCGAAAATGTTGCCTACAACATGGGATATAGCGCACCGGAGCGCCAAGCCGTTGAGGGCTGGCTGAAGAGTACGGGGCATCGCCGCAATATTGAAGGAAACTATAATCTAACGGGAATTGGCGTGGCTAAGAATGCTCAAGGCGAGTACTACTTTACCCAAATCTTTATCAAACGTTAGGTAGCTACAATCAGGCTGTTGATCATTGCTATGGAACGTGAATTTAATAAAACCCAAAACTTAATTTTTGAAAGCGCAGTCATGCCAAGCTTCCAAAAATTAAAAGTCCGGTTTTAATTAATTCGTGATCCTATGGGGTAATCGCTATGGGGTGCAGGATGTTCGCAGCCTATTATGCCGGCAATATTTGAGAATACCTAAACCCCAAGGGCTTGATTGTGGGGCACGACCCATAATCAAGCCTATTCAATTGCCGAGGTAATCTTTCCTGTAGGGATCGCTTGGATTAATTCGGTTAAATTAATTCGGTTAAATTAAAATCGAATTGGCATTGAATCAATTCAGTATCTATTTCAGAATCTATTTCGAATTTCTAGAAAACATTAACAATGGGGTAAAACATTGGAAGATTTTCAGGTATATGATCGCGATCTGCCAGAGGTAATTTTGCAAGGCTACTTGCAGGCAGAAGCGATCGCAGTTGATACCGAAACGATGGGACTCCTGCCACAGCGCGATCGCCTTTGCCTCGTCCAGCTGTGCAATCCTCAAGGGCAAGTTACCGTCCTGCGCATTGCCCAGGGTCAAACAGAGGCTCCTTGCCTGCAGCAGCTTTTAGAAGCGACTGCTATTCCCAAAGTCTTCCACTTTGCCCGTTTCGATCTAGCCACGTTGCGGCATCATTTGGGTATCCAGGTTCAGCCTGTCTTTTGCACAAAAATTGCCAGCAAGCTCGCTCGTACCTACAGTCCTAAACATGGGCTTAAAGATCTGATCCAAGAGCTGGAACAGGTTGAACTAGACAAAAGCGCCCAAAGTTCTGACTGGGGGAATGCCGCTAACCTGTCTGATGAACAACTGCGCTATGCAGCGAATGACGTGCGCTATCTGCTCAGCGCCCGTCTCAAATTAATAGCCATGCTAGAACGAGAAGGAAGATGGGATTTAGCGCAGCAGTGTTTTGCCTGTCTACCTACCCTCGTTTCGCTCGATCTATTGCAGTATGCCAGTATCTTTGAGCATTAATTGCGCACCCTAATGCCGCCCGGACTTGGTCAGCATTTCAACTCAAACTCAAATCAACTCAAAGGCGCTCTGAAATAGGGCATAGCGTTTCTGATTGGCATGAAATGAAACAAAGAGCGATCCCAAGGTTGTTGGCTATGTTTTCAACCTTGAGATCCCCCTCTATTTGCGAGCCTTACCGCAGCTTAAGTTGCAAGAGCTGCTTTTACAGGGATCACCGTCAGCGACTGCGTTTGAGAAAGCTGTTTGAATCCATTTAGCCCAATTACTGTATAGGTCTGAGCGTTTTGATTCTCCAACGTGTCTCCTACCGAAAAAACTCTATCGCTGCGCAAGGTGCAGATGGGACGTTGGTGTGTATCGATTAATAGGTACTGCATAAAACTCCTCAATTGTGTTAGGTTTGCGAACCGAAAAAGCGAAACAGCACGATCGCTTCGACTGACCGAAAATGGCAGTCAACCAAGAGAAACTCACCCTGAAGAAAGCTATAGATCAATTCAAAATATCGCTAGCAACTCAAGAAACCCTTTCGCCGCTAGAACATTTTGCAAGGGCATTTAATCTACAGCCTATAGAACGGGCGATCGTCAAGTTTACAATCAGATTAACCATCGCTATTAACTAGCGATTAAACAAAAGCAAAACTCCTCAGATGCAATGCACACAGCCATTCAACTTGGGTTGTTGCCAACCTAGCGAGGCTCATAATGGTAAAAGTTAATCGACTAATAACTTATAGGAATTACTAGCTTCAGAGCTCTAAAATTCTTATCGGTTTGAATCAACCTAGCCTAAGCATATTGATGATCTAGAGACTCGAACAGATAAGGAGAAGAACTCAAGCCAACCCAACCTGAAGCTTTAAGAGCAACATCGAGCTGGCTGCTTAGTCATTCCCCCATTCTTATAACATGTCTCCTTTGAAATTGGTAGAAGTTAAGAAGATTAAATTACCTCCTTAATTTCTTAACAACTTCCCTGCCAAACTCATGCAGGCAACCGTAAAAATTGCCTATTGATTTCGGAAAACTCATGGTGTAGCATCGAATCCTACACTTATTCCCCAAGGTTCAATTTTTAAGGGCTTAACGTTGAGGAATGACTCGCTGATTTGGATTGAAGTTCAGTCCTGGAGCCAACCCTCTAGACCGATTAAGGAAATTTATTAGTTATTTTTATAATTGCTCAATTCCATTATAGACAATTTATGTGGACTATGGCGCAGGGCAGTCCCAGAGCTGGATCGGCGCTTTTGGCTAGATGCCATACTTATCTTCGTTAGTTTTCGTTAGCCTGCAAAGTACAGTTCTGCGCTTTATCTGCTTTACCTTACCCAGAATTTGTTCTGCCTCTGTTCCCCGGTTGACTGGTTGAAAGGCAATGATTTTAGGGCAAAGCTGTTCAGCGTTAAGGCGAAAAATTATTCTCCTCGAAGCGGATAGAGGATTCCCTGCTGCTGATCAACCAGTATCCCCGACAAAGTTTTAACTAAGTCTCTCAAATGTGCCAAATGTGATGTCATCCGTGCTTGGAATATTCCTCAAACTGTTCATTCCATAGATCCTTATAAAGGCATTTAGAGCGATCGCCGTTGGTAGTCTGCGATCAGTGAAAACTCTTCAACGAGGCTGCTGTAAATGCGTTGATAAATTTCGAAAAGCTGATGGTAGGTTTGGGTTCGCTGTAAATTAGGCAGGTAGCGATCGCGGATTTGAACTAGCGACTGAACTTCAGATAAATTGCCGATTGCGCCGATCGCATACATGCCCAGTACAGCTGCTCCAAAACTGCTACCTTCATACACTTCTGGCACTAGCACTTCGCAACCCAACACATCGGCCATCATTTGTCGCCAAGGTCGCGATCGGGCAAAACCACCCGAAGCCCGAATCGTCACTGGATTTGCCGAGAGGGCTTGAAGAATGACCGTGATGCTGTAGACGCTGTAAAGAATGCCTTCTAGGACAGCACGGGTGAAATGTGCCTGCTGGTGGTGCAGTGCCACCCCAAAAAATACGCCTCGGGCATTGGG
>DATNOY010000474.1:0-22736 GCA_036703495.1 Coleofasciculaceae cyanobacterium | reverse complement strand
CACGCGGATCTTTCAGGTTTCCCAAAGCCACAGCCGCGCTAAAGCGCACCAGCCAATCGGTGTCTTCGTAGAACGCGCGCGATAAAGGTTCAAAGGCTCTGAGGTCTTCTAGGTAGCCCAATGCACCTGCGGCATCTGCCCGAATGCCATAGTCTGGATCGGATTCCAGCAGCTGAATCAGGATGGGATAACATTCCTCCGTAGGCTTCAGCCCCAGGGCAAAGACTGCCATAGAGCGAATTTGCAGGTTGTCATCTTCTAGAACCTTTTTAATCAGAGGGACAGCATCTTCGGCAGATACATTTCTTAAAGAAGCAAGGGCCACCATTCGATCGCGAGAATTGTCGCTCTCTAACTGGCTAGCAATTTCCTCTAAATTCGGCTGTTCTAAATTTGACTGCTCTAAACGGGGCTGGGTCATGAGCTGGCTTTACATAATTTTACATTTCTCTAATTTTCATTATACTCTTACCTTTTGTTTCCCTGGCTCTCCCTTCCGGTTAACCCCGTGCAGCCAGGGCTGCGATCGCGGCTCCGGTGACTCGGCAAGTCCGCCAATCGGGTAGCACGGTGGCCCCCATACGCTGATAAAAGCCGATGGCGGGCTCATTCCAATCCAATACACTCCATTCGACGCGGCCACAATCCCGGGCGATCGCCAGCTGAGCCAAGTGAGCCAGCAAGGCTTTACCAATGCCTTGACTCCGATACTCCGGCATCACAAACAAATCTTCTAGATAGATGCCAGGTTTGGTGAGGAAGGTCGAATAGTTGGTGAAAAATAGGGCAAACCCAACGGACTCTCCCTGGGATTCGGCCAGCACTGCTTCAATACAAGGTCGATCGCCAAATAAGTGCAGATGGAGCAAGGCCTCATTGCCCGTCACCTGATGTGTCAGCTTTTCATATTGGGCTAGTGCTTGAATCAGGCTAAACAGGGTCGTTACATCATCGGGCTGGGCAGCACGAATCGTGAAAGTTTGAATTGCGGGGTTAGACATGGCGCAGTCATTTGAAAATAAAGCTTTATGAGCCTATCACAAGCAGCGTTTTCGTAAAGTTACATCGCCGCTATACGCTATGTGTCTGTCAGGAATTGCTAATTTTGGCAGGGGTCGCCAATGTTGAGCCATAAATTTGCCAAACCTGTCAGGGGATTCAGGCGCAAATCCGTCACAAATTGTTGCGAAAGAGAGAATAGCGGGCAAAAACTATATGGAACTCTAGCCGATTTGAGATAATGCTCTCAGTTTATTTTTGCCCTGGGAGTTTTTCATGACCCTTCGCCAACAGTTGGATGCAATCGTTGCCCAAAAGCACTTGCTCACCCATCCCTTTTATCAAGCCTGGACAGAAGGCAAACTGACTCGGGAGCATCTGAGACACTATGCTGAACAGTACTTTCATCACGTATTGGCATTCCCGACCTACATTAGTGCAGTTCACTACAACACACCTCATCTCGCTGTTCGGCAAGAAATTTTAGAAAACTTGGTGAGCGAGGAACAAGGGGAAAAGAACCATCCGGCCCTCTGGCGCAATTTTGCGATCGCCTTGGGCAGCGATGAAGCTTTAGAAGCAACGCCGCAATTAGAAACCACCCGGGATTTGATTGCCACCTTCCGCCACCTCTGTTTGAACTCTCCCTTTTATGCTGGGTTGGCTGCTCTCTATGTCTATGAGTCGCAAATTCCTGAGGTAGCAGGGGTCAAAATTGACGGCTTGCAGCGATTCTATGGTATGGAAAATCCCGCTGACTATGAGTTTTTCAGCGTACACCAGGTGGCAGATGTTTACCATGCTGCTTCCACAGCAGAGTTGATCGAAACCTTTGCGCAAAACGAGCAGCAGCAAGCCGAAGTCTTAGAAGCGGCGACGACGGCTGCCAATACACTGTGGCGCTTTCTAGATGGTGTGTTTGAAACCTATTGTCAGGATGTTCAGGCACCCCTGGCGATCGCTTAACCGCATCGGGGCATGATCGGTCCCTTGAACTCAGCTTGGCGTTGAACGGGTTGACGCTGAACTGAGTTTGGCGTTTAGCAGAAGGCACAGCATTCGGGTCAAGTCGCTGTCACATCATCAGAATTTGCTGTTTCAGAATGGACTGCCCGAATGCTTTGTCCTTGGGTTTCCACAATGCCCTCAGCTCTCTTCGCCTAGCGGAGCCAGCTTTTCAAGCGAGCCGCAACCTGGGGACGACGGAGCTTTCGCATGGCCTTGGTTTGAATCTGCCGCACTCGTTCGCGGGATAAATTAAAGATGATGCCGACTTCTTCTAACGTATGAGTTTCACCCGTAGTTAAGCCATAGCGCAGGGCAATGATATCGCGTTCGCGCTCGGTCAGCACTTCCCCTAAGACCGTGTAGATCTCCTGGCGCATCATCGATTCGCTCATTTGAGCTTCCGGCGATTGAGTACTGTTGTCTTCCAAAAGCTCCATCAGTTCAGTATCTTCGCCTTTACCCACGCGATGATTCAGAGAGAGCGATCGCCGCCGTACCTGCTGAAGGTTGCGCAATTGCTCGGCCGTCATATCCAGCGATGCGGCTAGCTCATCTTCTGTTGGGTTACGGTTGAGATCTTTACGTAGCTCGCGATGGGCCTTTTTGAGTTTGTTCAGTTTTTCAACAATGTGGATGGGCAAGCGAATAGTGCGAGCATCGTTAGCGATTGTGCGGGTGATCCCTTGGCGAATCCACCAGTAGGCATAGGTTGAGAACTTGTACCCCTTATCTGGATCAAACTTCTCAGTGGCGCGGTTCAGCCCCAGCGCCCCTTCTTGAATCAAATCTAGAAATGGCACACCCCGATTCAAATAGCGCTTGGCAATTGACACCACCAGCCTCAAATTGGAGCGAATCATCTTGCGTTTGGCCACTCGGCTCAGGTAAAGACGATGCTCCAGTTGGCGTTCTGTTAGTTCCAACGCCTTGGCCAGGTCAGCTTTGACGGGAGGGCGATCGAGGTCTTTAGCCAAGCGTTCCCGCAGTTTTTCAATCTCAGCTAAAAACTTAACTCGGCGAGCCAGTTCCACCTCTTCATCCGCCTTTAACAGCGGATAACGGGCCATTTCTTTGAAAAATGCGCCTACCGCATCATCTGTGATGGTCTTGCGATACCCTGAATCCCGGCTAGCGATTAAATCGGCTAGTTCGCTATCCAAGCCAAACTCCACCATCACGCCGGAATCGCCGTCTCCCAGGACGCGATCATCCGAGAAGTTGCCTGCCTGAAAATCAGGATCGGGAACGGTATAGAGATTGTCTTCGGGAAGGGACATCAGGCGGGTTGGATCTGTTGAATCTAGGAGGGAATTGCTCATCATTTGCTGCAATTGGAAATTGTGTTGTGAGGATATGGGTCGAACAGTGGAGAAGTCAGTGCCAATCAAAAATAGTTAAATTGGATGAGAGACAAGCAGCATTGCTGGAAATGTCATGCTGAAAACGTAATACAGAGCGGTTTAGAACTACTTCTAGAAAACTAAATCACTGAATTTGTTTAGGATTGTTTGATGAAGTTTTAAATTCTGTTTGTCCTTAAAACTAAATTTGCTTGCAACAGAGCCGTCAGATTTAGCAATCTGAATTCAACTCTAGAGAATTGGGATAAGTTAAATTAGCCTCCGGTTGATTAATCAACCAGATTCAATCTAAAAGTCGCTACTTGCAACGGGAACCAATAGCTTCAGCCAGCTAGGGTTAAGAACTCTTCCAGTTCTCATCTGCAACCACAGACTTAGCCGTTAGCTGACTACACTCCACGACTGAAACTCGCGCACAAATCGCTACCCCCGATTAATCTGCTGGGATGCGAATTGGCAAACCTTGTCATGCCCAAATACTTCGGTCTTCAGTAATCCAGCTACAGAGTAATGCATCATTCCCTTAAATGCAATCCAATTAAGATGGAAATGTAAATAGAGGGTTTGATTCATTCAGCTCAGTTGCCAGAAGCATCGCTCCAAACTGCCCGAGTAAACTCTAATTCAGCTGATTCAGCCGAAGTTGCATCTACTATAGCAGGCTCTAGCCAAATGTCACGGAGCTGGACTTTTGCCCTAGGAACATGCCCTCGCTCCTTTACAAAAACTGTTGGATTGACAGCTTGTGACAAACGAATGGATAAACGCGATCGCTCAGCCTGGGTTGAAGCAGGATTTTGAGGTAAGGAGTGTATCTCTATTGCCAGTAAATCGTCTAGGGGAATTAACTTAAATTAATTTGAGCTTCAGCAGAATTAATCTGGCAGTTGGGGCTGAGACAAGCTACACTCTTGAACACGTTGTAAGCAACGGCATATAGCTCTCTCAGGAAACCCTAGTTGACTGGAAGCTAGCGCTTTCTGATTCAGGAGGAACGTTGCCGCTGGAGCCCTCTCATCCGCTGCTTTTCTCGTTGATTTTGTTGAAGCAGTTCCAAGGTTGAGTTGAGTTTGAATAGGTTCAGGCTAACTTTTACAAACCTGCCGCCTGCTCGTCTGTGTCGCTTACTCTCTGTGCCGCCCTGTGTTTTGTGCCGCTATGTATTCTGTGCCGCAATGTATTCTGATTTGTTGACTCCGACTCGCTGCCCTATCCCTATGTCTGCCGAACTGGATCGCGGTTATCCGGCCGCAATGCCGCTGGCTAAATGGGTTGAGGTATTAGTGGATTGTGCCGGAGTTCAAGATCTCTATACTTATCGATCGCCCCCAGAACTGGCCCTTCAACCTGGAGATATTCTAAGCGTACCGTTTGGGGCGCAGCAGGTTGGTGCGATCGCCATTCGGTTACTGACAGAATTACCCTCTTCTTTAACTGCAGACACCATTCGTTCGGTCGCAGAGGTGGTGAGTCGGGGGTTTTTTCCACCAGATTATTGGTCAATTCTGCAGCAGGTGTCCCAATATTATCAAACGCCATTGATGCAGGTGATTCGGGTGGCGCTACCGCCTGGATTGCTAGGACGATCGCAACGCCGAATTCGCCTCAACCCCAGCCTGATTCCCGCTGAAGCTGATCTGTTCCTTCAGCCCGCTGCCCAGCAGATTTTGAAGCTGTTGCGATCGCAAAAGCAGGGAAGTTATTCCTGGCAGTATCTGCAACGCCAAGTTCCGGGAGCCAGTCGGGGCTTACGCGATTTGCTGCAGCGGCAGTGGATAGAAAGCTATCTAGAACCGCCTACCGCAATTCGGCCCAAGCAACGGCAGGCTGTCACGCTGCTGTCCCATGCGCCATTGGATCTCACCCCGCGCCAGAGCGAAATTTTAGAAGTTTTGAAGCGGCAGGGTGGAGAAATGTGGCTACAGGAGGTGCTGCAAACCTGTCGGGTGAGTTCATCGGTGCTGAAAGGGCTGGAGCAGAAGGGGTGCGTGGCTTTGCAGTTGCGCGAAGTGCTGCGCCTAGAATCGAGTTTGATGCCTCAATCAGACCAACCTAAAAGCCTAACCGCTGAACAGGCTGCGGCTTTGCATGCGATTCAGGACTTGCAAGGCTGGACGCAGGTGCTGCTGCATGGAGTCACCGGATCGGGAAAAACCGAAGTCTACCTGCAGGCGATCGCACCGCTGCTGCAACGGGGACAATCAGCGCTGGTGCTTGTTCCTGAGATTGGGCTGACGCCGCAGCTGACCGATCGGTTTCGCTCTCGGTTTGGCAAACGCGTTTGTGTCTATCACAGCGCCCTTTCAGACGGTGAACGCTATGATACTTGGCGGCAAATGCTGAGTGGCAGCCCTCAAGTGATTATTGGGACTCGCTCTGCCATTTTTGCACCGCTGGCTAACCTGGGGCTGATCGTTTTAGACGAAGAACAGGACAGCAGTTTTAAGCAAGATCAGCCTGCGCCTTGTTACCATGCGCGCACGGTGGCGCAGTGGCGAGCCGAACTTGCCAACTGCCCTCTGATTCTGGGGTCGGCTACGCCGTCTTTGGAAAGCTGGGTTGCTGCACAGCGCTTAGCGGAAAATCCGCGATCATCGCCTGCGCTTTATCCGGTATCCCGCCTGCTTTCGCTGCCTCACCGAGTCCATGATCGGCCGATGCCCGCGATTCAAGTGGTCGATATGCGGCAAGAGCTTAAGCAGGGCAATCGATCGATCTTTAGTCGATCGCTGCGGCAGGCGTTGCAAGAGATCCAGGAAACCCAGAAGCAGGGCATTTTGTTTATCCATCGGCGAGGACACAGTACCTTCGTTTCCTGTCGGAGCTGTGGGCATGTGATGGAATGTCCCCACTGTGATGTGTCGCTCACCTATCATCAACCCCGACCAGGGGGCTATGAATCCTTGCGCTGTCACTACTGCGGCTATGGCCAAACCCATCCTCAAACCTGTCCTACCTGTAGTTCGCCCTACTTGAAGCATTTCGGCAGCGGTACGCAGCGGGTCATGGAAGAGTTGGCGCAACAGTTTCCTGAGTTACGCTGTTTACGGTTTGATAGTGATACAACCCGCGCTAAAGGGGCGCATCGCTCTTTGCTAGAGCGGTTTGCCGCAGGGGATGCCCATTTATTAGTGGGGACACAAATGTTGACCAAGGGGATCGATCTGCCGCAAGTGACGCTAGTGGGTGTGGTGGCGGCCGATGGTTTATTGCATTTGGCAGACTATCGGGCTAGCGAAAGAGCCTTCCAAACCTTGCTTCAGGTGGCGGGCCGGTCCGGCCGGGGTGAAAGCCCTGGACAGGTGATTGTTCAGACATATTCCCCCCAACATCCTGTCATTGAAGCCGTAGTCCGTCAGGATTATGCGGCATTTGCTGAGTCGGAACTGCAGTATCGCGAAGCATTGCATTATCCGCCCTATGGACGTTTGGTGCTGTTGCGGATCAGTGGGCTAGATGTGCAGAGCGTTCGCCAAACTGCTGAAGAGATTGCGGTTCGCCTGCGGCAAATCCTAAATGCATCTGGCAATGCGGCTGCCTATGAGGTGCTTGGCCCGGCAGCGGCGGCTGTTGCTAGAGTGGCTCGTCGCTATCGTTGGCAAATTTTGCTGAAAGAGTTGAGCGATCGCCCTTTACCTCTACCAGATTTGACAGAATTGCGCTCCTATTGCCCAACTGCCATCAGTTTGACCATTGATGTCGATCCGCTCAACCTCTTCTAAATCTGTTCACTAAATCTATTTAATTGAATCTGTTCAAAATCTATGCGCTTATTTCCTATTTCGATCGCCGCTTTTGCCGTCTTTTAGCGGCCGCAACAGCTGCCTTATCGACTGGAAACCCCACGACGGGAATCACCTGATACTGACGCTCTTCTTCTAGCTTTTTGAGTTCGGTGTAGTCTAGCCAGTAGATACAGTCTACCGGGCAAGTATCAATCGCTTCCTGAATAATCTCTTCCGTATCACCATCTTGCCGAATCACCCGAGATCGGCCGTAGTCCGGCTCAATGTAGAAAGTGTTGCGCGCCACATGGGCGCAATGCTTGCAGCCAATGCAGGTCACTTCATCGACGTAGACGCCCGTTTGCCGAACTACGCCCCCTAGCTCAGGCTCAAATCCGGTTCGCTCGGGCGCATCTCTCAAAATGCCTCCCAACTCCGGTTCAAACCCTGTAGACTCTGGTGATTGTCCGGAAGATGCCAAAAATTCTGTCATGGGTTCCTTTGTGTTCAGCTAAGCCAAACATCCAACACACTTCTTAAAAGTTAGATTTTTTGGATGAGGGTTAATACACAAAGAACTGAGTTCTGGGATCGCTCTCCTCAGCCCTCAGTTCTTTAGCGATCGCTGATTGTCCTAAGCGCTCCAGCGCTGTAGCACCAGCCGAATTGAACCATCCTGATTTTGCTGCTGCTCGGACAGTTGAAATCCCTGACGAGCCGTTTCCTGCATCACGGTGTGATAGGCATAGCGCTGGGTCACCCGATTCAAGAATCCTTGAACAGACCAAGGCTGCTGCCAATACTGTAAGTCTGCCACTAGCTCATAGGCTTGATCATTGCGGCTAAAGCCAATGTCGTAGCCATTGTCCTGTTCAATCACAATATCCGCTGTGTGGGTTTGCCCTCGATAGCCCCGTACTGGCTGAGGTCCAGATTTCCACTGAACGCCTAGATCAGTGAGAGCCAACTGGAGAGAAGCGAGATCACGAATTTGAGTTTTGATTTGGCTAAAGTGAGACATGGGGAACTTTTAATAAACGAGCTTGTACTAGAAACAATCAAGCGGAGCGTTACCACTCGCTATAGTTGGATTGAGCCTGAGCCGACACAGACTGCTGGATCGGTTGAGCAAAGTACTCGGATGTATTTTCTTGAGTGGCTACCTGACCTAGCTTGGCTTCGATCGCCGCTGTGACCTCAGCGCAGGAAGCACCAATGATGCCCGTCACCTTTTCCTGCACTCGACCATCTGGATAGATAATGAATTCCAGCGTTTCCATGTTTCTCGACTAGTCCTTAAGGAGTTTACCGAGTTAGCGTCAACTAGCCATCGCCAATCCCTTGAATATGACAACCTACTTCACAGTCCAGTAGGCTCTCTCACGCTTGACTCACGCTTAACTGTTGAAAAGGGTGTTCCTAAACAGCCTGACTGAACTAAATCTAAAGAGTCAGTTCGGGTCAAAACGTAAACAAAGTTAGTAGATTAGTGAGGCTATACTTCAGTTCTTCAGTTAGTTTCGCTTAACTTCAGAAACCAGTCAAGGTAAACAGGGATTAAATCAGTCTTTAAATCGTCAGTTTATTTCTTAGGGCAGACATAGAAAAGCTTCTATTCAAACCTGGTTATGGGATAAAAGCCTCTCTTCTCAACGAGTAAAGAAAGTGTTAAGTCAGCTGGCGTCAGGCAAGCCTGAGGGAAAACCCCAGAATGCTCTGGAGGGCGAATCGCTCTGTAATTTTTCCTGGCTGAATTTCCTGGCTTAATTAGGACTCATCAAAGCCAAATAGTTCTGGAGACAACGCTTCATCATCGAAAGAGTTATCCTCCATTTCGTTGTCCAAATGAATTGTTTGCACGATGAACGGTAGATAAGCCCCGCGTAACCCGCGCCGGATGCGATCCGAGGTTTCCGGAAACAGCACAAACAATGGATACACTTCGTCTGATCCTTCGCTGAGGATATGTTGATGAGGAGCGGGCATCATCCATTCATAGCCTTTGTCCAAATGCAGTTGAGTCTGTCGCCAACGGCTGAGGAGATCAGAAAAATCCTCAGCGGGACGATGAATAAACACAAAAATCTCTACGCCAGTTTTAATCTTCCACTCTGGATCGCACATCAGGATGGCTGTATCACAAGGCAACCGAATCATCTCCCCTGAGAAGCCCCCAGTGGCAGCGGGGTTAGGGAGATTGCGGACTCGAATTAGCGGTAGCGGGATGGTAATGACGCTCTCGCTAGAGCGGCGCATACTGGGAATCATCTCCAAGTAAGGCCGATGCTGTTTCAGCAGAGCGATCGCGCCCACATGGCTACTACAATCTGCCAGAACCTCTTCGTAGTGCGATTGTTTAATGTCCATAATCCAGAACTTGATCGAGACTGTTACAGATGGATCATCCCTGGCAGCAGTCTGTCAAGGAGTGCCCTCACGGAGTCTTACTTAATCGCATCCATGATGGAGAAGATGGGCAGATACATCGCCACTAGAATAGAACCAACCATTCCCCCTAATACAACAATCATCAGGGGTTCTAAAACACTGGTGAGGGCTTTGACGGCTTGTTCTACTTCATCTTCGTAAAAGTCTGCCACCTTCATCAGCATGGTATCAATTTCACCCGTTTCCTCCCCAATGCTGATCATCTGAATTGCCATGACTGGGAAGACTTGCTCTTTTTGCAGGGCTAGACTAATCATGCCGCCAGTCTGCACTTCTTTACGGGCTTCATCTACGGCGTCAGCAATGACCTGATTTCCAGCAGTATCGCGCACAATTTCCAAGGCAGTCAGGATCGGCACCCCTGAGCGAGATAGGGCTCCGAAGGTGCGACAAAAGCGAGCCGTTGCGGTCTTTTGAATCAGGTCACCAAACAGGGGCATCTTCAAGAAGAAGCGATCCATCGTCACACGACCGACTTTGGTGCTGTAGAAGCGGTTGTAGGCAAAAACTGCGACGATAATTGCTGCAACTAGAAAGACAACGTAGAAGCTTCTCAAGAACTTACTGATCTGGATCATCAGGGCCGTAAAGGCCGGCAAAGGCGCATGCAGCTTGTCAAAGATGTCGGCAAAGATGGGCAGCAGAAACATCGTCATGCCCAGGAAAATCAAAATGGCGATCGATCCCACTACGACAGGATAGGATAATGCCGACTTGATCTGGTTTTGCAACCGGGCCACATCTTCTAAAAGCTTAGCAAGCCGGTTCATTACCTCATCGAGCACACCGCCCACCTCACCGGCCTGCACCATGCTGACGTAAAGACCGTCAAAGCACTTGGGATGCTTACGCATCGCATCGGAGAGGTTAGTGCCTTGCTGCACATCCACGCTAATTTCTTGCAGCGCCTTTTTTAGCTTGGGATTGGGGCACTGATCGGACAGCACACCTAATCCTCGCACCATGGCTACCCCAGCGTTAATGAGTACAGCAAATTGACGAGAAAAGACAGCCTTATCCTTAACGGATACGCCAGTCATTGCCGTTTGAATTTCGCTCAGGTCAAAAGAATTGAGGCGGTCAATCAGCCCCTTATCTTCAGTGATTTCCTGAACAAACAAGCCCTGCTCCCGGAGGGCAGTACGGGCTTCAGAAGGAGTGTTGGCATTAATTCTCTCCCGACGGGGATTTCCTTTAGTGTCTCTGGCACGAACAACATAGGTAGGCATAATCTAAACCCAGTAAGTAACCCTAAGCGCTTTCTCGCCCTGACTTTTAGCTTTGTTTTAGCCTTGTTTTAGCTCTGTAGTAATTCTGTTCATCCTATCTCAGCTCAGAACAATTGCAGCCCTCAAAGAGCGATGGAATGGTCAGCTTCAGCCTATTTTTTGTACGCCACCTTTGCTGATTGAGGCAATCCGATGCTGATTGAGGCAATCCAACCGCTCATCTTGATGGTTCAGCAGTCCAGCTGCCCTGCCAAAGCCCATGGCTCGGACGAATTACCGAGCGGCTGGCACCCCCGGTTTGCCTGGAACCGGTGCACCCCCAATCAATCGCTGCAATTCATCAGGACGAGATGTTCTGGACATGGCGGCTTCAAAAGAGATAGTTCCGGCCTTATACAAATCTGCCAACACCCGTTCCAGGGTTTGCATACCGAGTTTGCCACCCGTCTGAATCGCGGAGTAAATTTGAGAGGTTTTGCCTTCACGGATCAGGTTAGAGATGGCGGGCGTTACCACCATAATTTCCTGGGCCATGACCCGACCAAACTCGTTGGGCTTCGGGTTTTTGCGAGACACTAGGGTCTGGCTAAATACTGCTACCAGGGAGTTGGAAAGCTGTACCCGGACTTGAGTTTGCCGCTCTGAAGGAAAGACGTCAATGATCCGGTCAACCGTTTGAGCCGCAGAGCTAGTGTGCAGTGTTCCAAAGACTAAGTGCCCGGTTTCGGCAGCTGAGATAGCCAGGGCGATCGTCTCTAAGTCCCGCATTTCGCCCACCAGAATAATATCTGGATCTTCCCGTAATGCTGCCTTGAGAGCGTTAGCAAAACTCTTGGTATCTTCGCCAAGCTGGCGTTGGTGAATTAAGCTCTTGACAGGTTCATAGACAAATTCGATCGGGTCTTCCACCGTGAGGATATGCTCGGCTCGGGTGCGATTGATCAGGTCGATCATGGCAGCCAGCGTTGTGGTTTTACCTGAACCTGTTGGCCCCGTCACCAAGATCAAGCCTCTGGGTTTCTCAGACATTTCCCGAACTACATCTGGCAAGCCAAGTTTGTCGAAGTTAGGAATTTTGGAACTGAGTGCTCGCAGACAGGCAGCATAGGTGCCCCGATCTTTGTAGACATTGACCCGGAACCGGGCCAACCCTTTGACCCCATAAGAACAGTCCAGTTCCCAGTTTTGCTCTAGGTTTTTCCGCTGCGTGTTGTTGAGCATGCTGAAGATGAGACGCTGGCACTGCTCGGAGGTCATCGGCTCATCGCCAATGGGAGTGAGATGACCACTAATCCGGAAATAGGGAGGCAGACCTGCAGATAGGTGCATGTCAGAGCCACCCATTTCGATCAGCTGTTCCATCAAGTCTTCAATCATCATCTCCATGTTGTTCTCTCCTGAAGCCGAAGGTTAGTTCATTAAGGTCTCTTATCTAGCCGATCTGGGGAGGAGTTATGCCAAGGGGACTACTCCTAAGGTGACTATACGGGATCCATAAGTTGGCAGGCGATCGCTCTTTAATTTATCGTGCTCCTCTCTTCGCGCCACTATTCTTGGAAACGTGGCGTGGTGCAATAGGGGCAATCCAACCACTCCTGCTTCAGTTCTGCACCGCAGCAGCGGCAGGTTAGCGAAGTTTTACGTTTAGCTTTCAGTTCTGCTTCTAAGCCCGTATCGGTGAAAGTAACCCGCTCCACTTCATCGAGCGTGGTGGCTCCTTGGCGCACCAAGTTGAGGCTGTATGCCAGTAGGGTCTTCATGCCTTCTTCCACAGCGACTTCCTTAATGCGCTCGGTGGGAGCCCCTTCGGTAATCAGCGACTGCAAACGCTCTGTGACCCGCATGACTTCATAGACTCCAGAACGCCCTTTGTAACCTACGCCTTTGCAGGTTGAGCACAGTGTGCCTGTATCTCGGGCTTGTTGAATGTCATCAGCCGTGAGCGTATTGGCTTTGTAAAACGTGACTTCGGACTCTCTGGAAGCCGACAGTCCAAACCGCGCCAGTTCATCAGCTGAAGGATAGTAAGGAATGCGGCATTCGGAACAGACTCGTCGCATCAGCCGCTGTGCCAGAACGCCAATCAACGAACTGGAGACCATGAAAGACTCGACGCCCATTTCTTCCAGGCGGGCGATGGCACTGGCTGCGTCATTAGTATGCAGGGTGGTCAATACTAAGTGTCCCGTAAGGGCAGCCTCGATCGCCGTTTTAGCCGTTTCTTTATCGCGCGTCTCACCCACCAGAATCACGTCAGGATCTTGTCGCAGGAAAGCTCTCAAGATTGAGGCAAAGTCCATGCCTTTTTCTCGAATTACCTGCACTTGAGTCAGCCCTGGGAGGGAATATTCAATCGGATCTTCTGCGGTACTGATGTTAACGCCAGGATCGTTCCGCTCCGCCAAGGCTGAATAGAGCGTCGTGGTTTTACCTGATCCTGTAGGGCCGGTCACCAGAATCAGCCCGAAGGGTCGCGCCACCATATCTTGGACAATATGCAACGTCTCGGGGTCAGTAATGAGCTTATCCAAGCCTAGCTGGGTTGCAGAGTTATCTAGAATTCGCAAGACGACCTTTTCGCCGTAGCGACTGGGCAGTGTGTTGACCCGGAAATCTACTTTGCGATTATCGAACAAGCGGCGAATTCTGCCGTCTTGCGGCAGTCGGCGCTCGGCAATGTCCAGGTTTGCCATGATCTTGAAGCGAGCGGTGACGGCGGCAATAATTTTTTTGGGTAATGACTCTAGCCCTTCGCGCAGCACGCCATCTTTGCGGAAGCGAATTCGCAGATACTCTTCCTGGGGTTCAATATGAATATCAGAAACGCCCTCTTGCAGGGCTTTAGCCAGGATCTTGTTGGCTAGCGCCACGATAGGGGCAGCATCGGCATCTTGCAGGGCAGCATCCAGGTTAGCCTCTAGATCTTCACTTTCTTCCTCTAACGCTAAATATTCCAGGTTCTCGATGTCGCCCTTCACATCTACCTTGGCCTGTTGATCTGCCTGTTTCTGGCGTTCAACCTGCTCATCCAGGTACTGGGAGATGAGTCGCTGATAGTCTTCCGCAGTGATTACCATCCGCTGCAGGGCAAGCCCATGAGGGCGCAAGATCCGATTCAGGTCATCCTGGGCTGCCAGATCGTCAGGATCGACCATGGCTACGAGCACAAAAGGCGGATCGGTATCCGTTCGCGATAGGGGAATCAAACGGTAGCGACGGCAGACATCCACCGGGATCAGCGTTTCAATCAACTGGCTGAGGTGATGCCCATTGATCTCGCTAATTTCTGGATCAAGGGATTCAACCCCGTAGAGAATTTTGAGTTCAAACAGCTGCTGCTTCTTGTATTGACGGAGCAGATCGGGGGGCAGCTGTTGACCCGTGATCATCGCCAACACATCGGTTAGCGGTCTGCCTGTTTTGCGGCTTTCAATCAGCGCCTGCTGCATCTGCTCAACGTTGACAATGCCAGCCTGAACTAGTTTGTTGCTGAAGGGAGAAAAGTTGTTTTGGACGACTAAGGCGCGTCTGGATGAGGAGTTAGCCATAGCTGATGCAGAAAGGGTTCCTTACAGATTAGAGTGTTCCCAAAATGGTGTGCGGAAGTTACCACAGATTGTGGGAGCTACAGGAGACAGGATAGAGGTTGTGAAGAAAATTGAGAGACAATTGCTCCTCACAGCGTACCTTACAGCACCTGAAACAGTACGACTGACCTAAGAATGCGGATGTGCTAGGGATGCTGAGTTCCAAGCTAGTCAATTCTGAGCTAATGGAGCTAGATGTAGAATGCCTGCTGCCAGATGGAAAACTTCTTTTGACAGCGTTCCGATTAATCTCTGATGGTAAGGTCATTGTAAGCTCTGCTGAGCTTTGAGACTAGCGGGAATTTGCTGATCAGGCTGAGAAGGGCAAGGGATGCAGGTTTGGAGGATTGAAAATTCCAAAATTTTCTGGTATCAAGCTTGCCAACGGCGATCGCTTCGGTATTCTAGGGTGTAGACCATACCCTTTTTGTGCAACCTATACTGCTATGCTTTCACAAATTGTGCGCCCGATGGTTCGCACGCAGCTACGATTACTCGCCAATAGTCAAGCCACGCGCTCGACCCTGATTACGACGATCGCCCAGTGGCTCGGTTTTTTGGGTGTGCAAGCCAAAGTTACTCAGCTGGACACAGATTCTGATCAAATTCAGCTTTCCTTAACGGTGGGCAAGCCGGAAGCTTGCGATGGTCATGACTGGGAGCAAATTCTCCATAATTTGCAGCAGACCAAAACGGCTTCAACTTCACCTGCCGTGGACCTGTCTCCGCAGCAGGAGCGGAAATTACAGCGATTATTGGCTTATGTCTTGCAGGTTGGCGATTCGAGTCAGCCTGTAGATTGGGATAAGCTGTACCCTCAACTGCAATCGCTGGGTTTTGAAGAAGCCATGCTAATGGGGATTAAAGCGGCTGTCAAAGTGCCGCAAATGCTAGAGTCGTTAACCGAAGGACTAGATGCAGATGTGGCGGCCATCGCCCTTTCCAAAGCAGTTGGCATTACCTTACTCGACCGGCAGGTAAACCCCGGTGAAGATCAGGCGCTATCGGCACTGCTAGAGGCGATGAAGCACGGCAGCTAGGGCGAGTTCAACCCAGCTTTCAAGCCTTCGATGATGCCGCTGTAGATTGAGTAAAACTGCATTTCATCCAGTGCAGCAGTGTCATGATTCCATGTGGCAGTGATGCAATAGGTTGTCCCATCTTTTGCCTGTAGCCAGGTGGTTTGATTCAAAACCCCCGGTTCAGAGCCGCCCTTGTAGGCAACTTGCGCCCAGTCTGCCGGATTAACATTGCTGCTGGGGTTAACGCCCATTAGCGGCAAATCGGCGGTTTGCTGCATCAGGCTACAGAGTTCGCGAGGCGTGAAAAACCACTCGACAGAGTCACTCGCGACAGGCTGGCCATCTGCAAACACCTCACCCGATAGCGGCAGTTGATTGATCTGCTGAAGCAGGGTTCTACGCTGAACTTCGTTACTGGCAGCGTAGCGCTGCAACAGAACAGCGTTATCAGGGGCTTTGAGCGTAAATAGTTCACGAGTTGTGAGAAAGGGGCGATTGCGAGCGGTCAACGCTTCAATGGACTCGCGCCCAACCAGGTGAATCAAGGTATCGGTGGCTGTATTGTCGCTGACGGAAATCATCAGCGTGGCCAGCGTTTGCACGGTTAGCAGTGCCCCATCATACCAAGTTTGTAAAATTCCGCTAGGCAGGCTTTTGTCTGCCGCTTGCAGTTCTACGACATCTGCCCAGGTGCGCTGTCCTGCTTCAATTTGCTGTCGTAGGGCTACCAGCACCGCCAGTTTGAAAGTGGAACCCACCGCCAGCGGTTGATCGGCGTTGAGTGCTGCCAGTTCTGCCTGATTTTTCAGCACCAGCAAATTGACTTGACCGGGGAGTTGCCGGAGTTGATGGATAGCGTCGGCGGGGGCGATCGCATTCGACTGCGGCTTAAACAAGATGCCCGCAATTTGGCCGCTGGAATTGAGGGTAATTTGGGCTGAGAGTTTGCCCTGTTCAAAGATGACCTGATAGGCCTCTCCCGATTTTTGAACACCTTGGTAGGTGCCTAGCGATGCTGGAAAGCCAGCAATAATCGTCTGAATTTGGGACAAAGGAATTTGATTGAGGAATGATTTGGCAAACCATTCCGGCTGAAGTTGAGGGGCAGTAAACAGGCGTTCTAGAGCTGCTTGGGCAGAGATGGAGGATGGGGTGGGCGACATGGTTGGGGGCAGTTGAGCGATCGGCTGAGGGGCAGTTAAGAGCAGGGGAAACAGGAGCACTAGCGGATTCATGGCTCTACTTGTTCATGTTCTATTTAAAGTAAATCAGCAGATTGAGTCCCGGAATGGTGCGAGAGAGTGTCCACAGGAGGAGGGCGAAGTAGAGTAGCCCAATGCTCCACTGATACCAGACCAGCGTTGTGATCAATCCAGGGATATGTTGATCGCGCAGGCGAATATCGTTGAACCCGAGCCGGAATAAATTGTTGAGGCTGAGATCGAAATAGTTGAGCCAACTCCAGCGCCGATCCCAGAGGATAGGATTGTAGCGATCGCGGAAGCCAGGATAAGCCGGGATATTGGGCAATCTGCCGATCAGGAAGCGCAGCTGGCGCATACTGCCATCTTCCACGAAGTAGCTGACGGTCATCAGGTCGTGGTAGCGGCCCCGCCAGTAGATCAGGACTGCAATCACCGCTGGAATGGGGATGATCACCAGTTCCAGGCAAGCTAAGGTGTACCAGGGATGCTCACCGCTGCGAAAGATTGCCGTGAGTCCTGCTAGGGTAATAGCGCTAAAGCCGCTGAGTGCCCAGGTTATTTCGAGGGCCGTTGGCACAATGGGCTTGGGATGCAGCCGTCGAAAGCGATCGACCAGCCAAAACAGCATGCCAAAGTGGGCGATCGCGACTAACCCGACGCCAAACACGAGCCAGAAGTTTGTGCCGTAGTGAGTCAACAGCAGCAGTACGCTAAGTCCTAGCCAGCGCAACGCATCTAGCAACCACCCTCCTGGCGAATTCGGTTCGCGGGCGACAATGCGATCGCGAACCTTGACATAGGTTGCCAGATCCACCCCTTCCACCCGCAGAATATCGTTTGTATTACGAAAGAGCTGTTGCGATCGGGCTTGAGTCAGCGCAGTGGACTGTCGCTCAGAAAATCCGACCTGCTGGAGCTGTCGGCGAGTAGCCGTATTTAAGTCAGTGCCTAATAGCCTTTGACGAATTTGCCGCAGCCGCAGGGTTTCCAGGGTGTATTCAATCCGATTGGCATCAGAGATTTGCTGGAGTTGGCGAAAATTTTGCACCAGCTTGCGCAGCAAGGCCTCATTGCCCTGCAGGGAAGGCACCGAGATCACCCGACCGATTTGCCCTGGATTGCCCGTAATAGTGGCTTGTTTGGGATCAAATTGCAGGTTAGAGACGTTGAGGGAGGCTGCGGGGGCAAATCCGGCATCGGCAAAATCTGCCTGATACAAAAGGCTAGCGCCGCGCAGATTCACTGGCTGACTAAATTGAGTTTGACGGAAGCTCAGCTGTTTCTCAAAGACGGCTTCCGTCAAAAATAGCGGCTGTGAAAACTTGTCGCGATCGAACAAGACAGAAGCCTGCCAGCGCGTTTGGGCAAAGTCGGCTTTGTCGCGCCACTGGATGCGGGTAAAGTTAGCAGGCTGTTGAAATAGGGCTTGATGAAAGCTGGCGTTGCCATAAAATTCGCTACTTTGAAAGTTGGTAGTGCCCAGAAATTGGGTCTGGTTGAACTTGGCGCGATCGAAAAAGATGGTGCTGCGGAATTTGGCATCGCGCTGGAAGCTGGCGTTGGTGAAGCTAGCAGACTGGCTAAAGCGAGCCTCTGACCAGTCTGTATCCTGGGTAAAGGTTGAGCCTTGAGCTTCCACGCGACCCAAAAAGAAAGTGTTGGTGAAGTTGACAAATCCTTCAAAGCGGGTCTGAAGCATCGTTAGGGGAGCCCGCAAGACTGTGATTTGCAGCGCAGTGGGCTGAGTTTGCACCAGTAGGGAACGCGATAGCTGGCTGAGCTGAGACAAGCGACGGCGATCTTGAGCCAGCTGGGTCTGTTCTGCTTCGTTGAAGATGGGCAAGGAAGACTGCCCATAGAGGGGAGTGCGGATGCCTAGCGTGCTGACCTTCAATTCTCCTTGTACCAGGGAGTAGCTTAAATCTAGCCCTAGAGGAACGTTGGATCGCTGAATGTGAGCCTGGATCAGTCGATAAAATTGATCTCGAAATTCGCCATTTTCTGGACGCAGATCAATCACCAGACGGCGCAGATCGATCGTACGAATGCCCTCGGTTTGGGTAGGAGATTTGAGCCGGCTTTGCAACACCTCCAGGGTCAGGGGTACCCGGTCTGAGACCGCTACCGCTGCCCAAGTGGGCTGAGGAAAAGCGAACCAGAAACTTGGTATCCAGAAGCAAAGTAGCCAGAAACAGAGAAATACAGGGCTGAGTAACCTAAGCAAAGTGAATTCATGGAGCAGGATCTTTACTGAATGTACGCGATCGTGACCCCGCTGCCACCATCCGCCTGTTCGGCAAAGGCATAGCGCTCTACCTGGGGATGCCGCTTCAGAAATTCCTGCACGCCGTGCCGCAATTTGCCCGTGCCATGTCCATGAATAATCCACAGCGGCCCGGCATCGGCTTTGGCAATGGCTTGGTCTAACGTATCCTCTGCCTCGGCAATGCGGCTACCTCGTAAATCGATCGTATTGCGGGAGGTGCGAATTTGGGGAGCAGCGGGTGGCGGCGGCGGTGGCTCCACAGGTTTGGGTTTCTGAGGCACTTCGGCTTTTTCGCCTTGCAAAGATTCCACATCGGTCAAAGCGACCGTCATTTTCATCAGACCAAAGCGCACCGTCAGCTCCCCATCGGAATCTGGATTGCTGAGCACTTCAGCCGTCTGCCCCAACCGGGGAATCCGAACGCGATCGCCCACTTGGGGCTTAAAGCCAGGTTTGGGCTTAGGCGGCTCCTGCCGAGAGGGCAAGCGCTGTCCGGCAATAGCGTTCAGGGCTTCCGTGGCTTGCTGGGCTTCCTGAGCCGTTGTGGTGCCTTTCTGGAGCCGCCGAATCACCTGAGCAATCTCAGCTTTGGCCTGAGCGATCGCCTGCTGCACGGCTTGTTCCTGCTGCTGCTGCAAGTCACGCTCTCGCTCCCGTAGCATTTCGGCTTTGCGGGATACCTCCCGATACAGCCGCTCGGTTTGTTGCACTAAATCTTCAGCCGTCTGCGCTTTTTCTTCCTGCCGTCTACGCTGGGCTTCCAGTCCGGCAATGACCTGATTGACATCTTGCGAAGCGCCCATCCCGACATAGCCCTTGGCCTGTTCCACCACGGCTGCGTTGAGACCTAACCGCCGAGCGATTGCCAATGCATTCGACCGGCCCGGAATGCCCCAGAGTAAGCGATAGGTGGGCGACAGCGTGACATCATTAAATTCCACCGAAGCGTTCTCAAAGCGATCGTCCTGATATTTCAGCGCTTTCAGTTCACCAAAGTGAGTGGTAGCGATCGTCAGCAGGGCATGGTCGGCTAAGTGTTGGAGCAGGGCAATAGCCAGGGCGCTTCCCTCCGAGGGATCCGTACCTGCCCCCACTTCATCCAGCAACACCAGAGCATTGGACGGAGGATGAGCTGGAGCAGGCAATGGAGCAGCGGCTGGCAGCTGCTCTGCTACTTCGGACGTTGAACCGATCGCATCTAAGATGCGGCTGATCCGCCGAATATGTCCTGAAAAGGTAGAGAGACTTTGTTGCAGAGACTGCTCATCGCCAATATCCGACAAAACCTGCTCAAACCAGGGAATTTCCACAGGTTCGCGAGCGGCCACAAATAGCCCGACTTTGGCCATCAGCACCGCCAACCCTAGGGTTTTCAACGTGACAGTTTTACCGCCTGTGTTAGGGCCAGTAATGGCGACTACCCGGATGTGCGGCTGGATCACTAGATCGATCGGCACGACGGGAAAGCCTTGCTCGTGCTGGTGTTGCCAAACCAGCAGCGGATGACGCAGCTGCCGCAGGGTGATGGGTTCAGCTGGGGAGAGTCCGCTCCCTGCAGGCGGCGCAAGGGCTGCCGCATCGGGTTGATCTGCCCCGATGCCTGCGCCAAAATTGATGAAACGCGGGGGATTTGCCCCTAGCCAAAGCGAATAGCGAGCCCGAGCCGTGGCTAAGTCAAGTACCGTGACAATGGCCAGCAGCCTTTCCAGATCGGGCTGGACTGCTCCAACCTGCTCTGTCAACATCCGCCGCACTGCCTCTTCTTCGACCTGCTCTTGGCGGAGGAGCTGCCGCAGCTGGTTGCCGTGGTTGACGATCGCATGGGGCTCTACATAGAGCGTTGCCCCGCTGGTAGAGGTATCGTGAACAATGCCAGGAATGGCGTCTTTATGGGTGGCTTTAACCGGAATGACGAAGCGATCGCCCCGTTGGGTAATCAGCGGCTCTTGCACCGCATTGGACTGGCGCTGCAACAGATTTTGCAGCAGGTGCTGAATCCGATCGCGCACCTGCCGCAGATTCGCCCGGATACCTTCTAGCTTAGGGCTAGCCCGGTTCTCTACCTGTCCGCGATCGTCAATGCAGCGATGGATTTCTTGCTCTAGTTCTGGATAGGTGCGCAGGTCTGAGACTAACTGGGTTAAGACTGGCACATTCGATTGGTTATCAATCACCCGACGGAGCTGTCTGGCCCCGGCTAACGTGGTGGCAATCTGTAGGAGTTCGTTGCCTGACAAAATTCCTTGCAGTGCGGCTCTTTCTAGAGCGTCGCCAATGTCGTGGATGCCCTCAAACGAAAGACCGCTAGTTAGCTCACTTTCCAGGCGATAGACTTCCTGGGTTTGGGTCAACAGGTTCTGGCTTTCTTGGAGGCGATCGGGAATTTTCAGCTGGCTAGCGGCCAAAACTCCCAACTTGGTGGCGGCAAATGTAGATAGATGCCGACACAAACGCGACCATTCTAGTAGTTCTAAGGTTTCGGCTTGAATCAAAGTGGTTGGCAACCAGAAATGAGCGAATTCTGTGGGTCAAGGTTAGTTTTCTTATTCTATCGAAACCCCAAGATTGGCGCAGGTACAGAAGCGGCATCGGGTGAACAAGCGGCAAACAAACTCTCTCTAATCAGGGATTAATCAGGCTTAATGCCAAGATTAAATCGCCTTAACGTCGCTATGAGATTTTGTGGTGACCGTCAAAAACGACTTTAGTCTGATTCATTAGTCTGATTCATTCACCCTACGTATGCCTACAACTCTGCAAATTCTGCATTCCTCGGACTTTGAGGCCGGAACACCTGCCCTGGAGGATGCCGTTCGATTTTCTGCCATCTTGAACTACTTCAAAACTGCTACCACAGGAACTTATGCAGTTTCGCCTACGGTTCTGGCCAATACCCTGACGCTGTCATCGGGAGATAACTCAATTCCGGGACCCTTCCTGTATGCGTCTAGTGATCCTAGCCTCAACGGCATTGGCGGATTGGGCACCTCAACCAGTCCTTTGATTGGTCGGGGAGACATCGCCATTTTGAACGAATTGGGCATTCAAGCCTCAGCGGTGGGCAATCATGATTTAGATTTGGGAGTACGGCAATTTGGCGATGCCCTCCGATCCGGCAGCGGCAGTCCCGGCGCAAATTTCCCTTATCTCAGCAGCAACTTGGACTATAGCCCAGAGATTGCCGCCGGAAATCTGCGAGCGACTGATCTTGCCGCCAATCAAGCCACTGCCGAAGCCAGCACCATTAAGGGAAAACTGGCCGAAAGTGCTGTGATTACCGTAGCCGGTGCAGACGGCGTTGCAGGCAACGCAGATGACCAAAAGATTGGCATTGTGGGAGCCACCACGCCGACCCTGCGCCAGATTACCTCTTCAGGTCAAATCACGGTTTTGCCTGCTAATGCCACCGACTATGACGCTTTAGCGGCTGAAATCCAAAAATCGGTAGATGCATTGACTGCCACCGGCATTAACAAGGTGATTCTGCTGACGCATATGCAGCAGCTCAACATTGAGCGGGATGAATTGGCGCGGCGGCTGAAAGATGTGGACATTATCATTGCGGGGGGTTCCCATACCTTACTGACCGATGCCAACGATACGGTGCGCACCGGAGACACCAGCGGCGGCACTTACCCGATCGCCAAAACTTCGGCAACCGGTCAGCCCCTGCTCGTCATCAATAGCGCTGCCAACTATGAGTATGTGCCGCGCTTGGTCGTAACCTTTGACGACAACGGACTGGTGGATCTCAATAGCCTCAATTCCACCCTAAACGGTTCCTTTGCCACCGATGAAGCAGGCGTCGATCGCGTCTATGGCAGTGATGTTAACCCCAGAGAGAAAGCCAATCCCAATGTGGTGGCGATTACAGATGGGTTACGTC
>DATNOY010000473.1:0-5205 GCA_036703495.1 Coleofasciculaceae cyanobacterium | reverse complement strand
CATCGAGGCTTTGCAACTGGTCAACCCACATTGAGTTACTCGTTCAGGCTGGCGAGACTGCGGTTGAGTTGTTTTCAAAAATTGAGTTGTTTTCAACAATCAGGATGCATGCAGAAGCAGCCGTGGAAAAAGCCCTGGCCGCCACATCACCTAGTTTCTGAGGGCGAGATCCAAAGTTCTGCTGTTGCTGTTTCTGCTGTTACAGTGAAGAGGCGATCGGGTTCAGCCGATATAGCAATTTTCAACTGAGTTAGGTACAGATTATTTTTTGAAAGCCTTGCTCCGCAAGGCTTTCAAAAAATAATCTAGCTTTAGCCGAGTGCAAACCGCTCTAGACATGCATGCTGAACTTCAGTTCTGAGGATGAATCAGTCAGAATTATGCCTAAAGGACGCAAGTTAGACCTGTTGCTAGAACAGCTCGCCCAACTTCGGGAGGAGCCCACCTCAGAAGAATCGATCGCCCAGCTTCGCCAAATCCTGACAAGCAAACAGGCGATCGCCATTGCCCAGGCGGCTAAGCTAGTCGGCAAATTTGAGCTAACGTCGCTGATTCCGGAATTGGTAACCGCCTTCCAGGAGGGCTTAGCTAAACCAGACAGTGACCCCAACTGTCATGCCAAATCTGCCCTTGCCGATGCCCTCTATCGCCTGAGCTACAGCGACGAATCTCTCTTCCTGCAAGGAATCCGGCACATTCAAATGGAGGCGGTCTGGGGCGGACAGGTAGATACGGCGGCCAAACTGCGCGGCATTTGCGCCATGGCACTGGTGCGGATGAATTACCAGCATATTATGACCGAACTAGCTGATCTGCTGGCTGATCGGGAAGCCCCCGCTCGGATTGCCGCAGCTCGGGCGATCGCCTATAGCGAAAACGAACAAGGGATTCCATTATTGCGGCTGCGATCGCGCATAGGCGACGAACCTCAAGTGATTTCAGAATGTTTGGCAGCCCTGCTGAAACTCGATCCGCAGCAGTCAGTATCCTTTGTAGCCCAGTTTCTAGAAGATCCGCAGCCCCAAACTCAAGAATTGGTAGCGTTAGCCCTGGGCGAGTCTCGCTTACCCGAAGCCTTTGAGAGCCTGAAACGCTGGTGGGGCAAGCAGGCAGATCCCGAACTGCGGCAGGCTGGACTGTTGGCGATCGCCATGCTCCGCTCGGATACCGCCTTTGATTTCCTGCTCACCTTGATCGCCAACGGCAGAGACTTGGATGCGCGGGATGCCGTGGCTGCGCTGAAAATCTACCAACAAGACCCTAGCCTCTGGCAGCGGGTAGTCTCTGCTGCTGAACACCGTGGGGAGCTGAGTCTCCTGAGTTAAGCCCCATCCGAGGCTCGACCCAGCAGACTTGATCCGGCTCGGCAATCGCGTCACAATATAAAGAAATATAACTGTTTACCCATCCTTTACTCCCAGACTCCGCATGTCCCTGGCTCAGCCTCCCGCCCCAGTTCCCACCCCAAACTCTCCGGCACCCTCCACGCTAGTTGATTTTGATATTGCCATCGCTGGAGCCGGCATTGTTGGCTTAACGCTAGCCTGCGCCCTCCAAGATACCGGGTTGAAGGTAGCACTGATTGAAGCCAAGCCGCAGGCTGCAGGATTAAGCCAGCACCGGGCCTATGCCATGACGCTGATGTCCGGGCGCATTTTCCAAGGGCTAGGCATCTGGGATCAGATTTTGCCGAACATTGCCACCTTTCACCAAATTCGCCTGGCCGATGCCGAGTATCCGGCGGTGGTCAATCTGCAGCCGGCTGATTTGGGCAGCGAGGAGCTGGGCTACGTGGGCGAACACGCTGTTTTGGTGAAAGCCTTACTGAAAAAATTAGAAACAGCCGAGGCGATTACCTGGCTCTGCCCGGCCGAACTCATTCAGTCCAATTATCAGCCGGATGCCGTGGAACTAACTGTCTCGATCGCCGGATCGCTGCAGACTGTTCGCACTCGCCTGCTGATTGCCGCCGATGGGTCGCGATCGCCCATCCGCACTGCTGCTGGCATCAAAACTCAGGGCTGGCAATATTGGCAATCTTGCGTCACGGCTGTGATTCGCCCGGAAAAATCTCATGAAAACATTGCCCGCGAACATTTCTGGGAAAGCGGCCCATTCGCCACGCTGCCGCTACCAGGCAATCGCTGCCAAATTGTGCTGACGGCTCCCCATAGCGAAGCCAAAAAGTGGCTAGAAGTCAGTGATGCTGAGTTTTTAGCCGAACTCAACCGGCGCTACAGCGGTCAGTTGGGACAGCTGGAATTGCTCGGTCAGCGATCGCTGTTCCCGGTGCAGCTGATGCAGAGCGATCGCTACACCCAATCTCGGCTGGCATTAGTGGGCGATGCGGCTCACTGCTGCCATCCGGTCGGTGGACAAGGGCTGAACATGGGGATTCGGGATGCCGCAGCGCTGGCGCAAGTCCTGAAAACGGCTTACCAACGGGGCGAAGATGTGGGCAACCTGCGCGTCTTAAAGCGCTACGAACGCTGGCGCAAATTAGAAAACCTTGCCATTTTAGGCTTCACAGACTTACTCGATCGCACCTTCTCCAATCATTGGCTGCCGCTAGTGGCAAGTCGTCGCTGGGGGTTACGCTTGATGCGAACGCTGCGTCCGCTGAAATTTCTGGCGCTCTGGTTAATGACGGGCACCGCCGGTCGCCATCCCGAACTTGCCAAACGGTAGGATATCGCTGTTCTTAAGCGGGTGCAGTCCAAAATATGTTTTGAAAGAATGTTGTGGTTTTAGTCAAGCGTGAAGTGCTCTACTGCCAGCGATCGCAGCCTACGACTGGAAAAAGGGCAGCAGCCGATAGGAGCCATTCTCTACCAGGATAAAGATACCTAAGCCAATCAGCACCCAAGGCACGAGTCGTTCGCCATAGCGGGTCAAGAGTCGAGCGATCACCGGATGAGATGCTAACTGCCAGGCTAAATAGCACCACAGCCCAATCATCAGGAAAAATACGCCCAGGATAACCACTAAGCTAAGCGCATCACTTGCGGCAAACAGCGGCACGTAAATTCCAAGGTTATCGCCACCGTTGGCTACCGTCACAGCCGCAACGCCATAGGCTTGAGGAGACAGCACGCTGGACAGCAGCGACCCGAACGCTCCCGCCTGTTTGGGATGAGACATTTCCTCAGACACCGCCTGCACTTCTTCTGACTCAGGATGGCGCAGCTTAAACAAACCGATGGCGATCGGCAAAATTCCCAACAGCCCAATCCAGGCTTCCGGAACCAGCAATCCCCCAAAGAACCCTGGCAAACTGGCCAGCACCAGCACCGCAAATCCTAAATATTGCCCAAATACGATCTGTCGCACCCGAAATGAAGGACTGAGCTGTCCAAAAAACAGCATCAAAATCACAATGTCATCTAGGTTGGTGGCGATAAAGGATGTAATGCCAGCAGCGATCGCTTGCGTCAGCCAACTCATAATTCTCCTATTCCCAGCGGTTGTCTATCAAATCCGTCCGCTGAGCCAGTCTCTTGCTCACGCTGATCCTCGCAACTCATCTAGCTTGGCGCGC
Organism: Coleofasciculaceae cyanobacterium; assembly: GCA_036703495.1. GTDB lineage: Bacteria > Cyanobacteriota > Cyanobacteriia > Elainellales > Elainellaceae > Drouetiella. The sequence continues at coordinate 1,667 of DATNOY010000473.1, read as the reverse complement.
ACTGACTGAATGTCCTGCCACATCAGCCACTTAGGACTGCCCTTATCTCGCGATTGATTTCGCAACAAGTAGGCAGGATGCAGCAGTGGCATACAGAGCCGTCCCTGCCACTCAATCCATTCGCCGCGAATCTTGGTAATGCCTCGCTTATCGCCAATTAATCCCTTCACGGCCGAAGCCCCTGCCAGCAGAATAATCTGAGGATCAACCATGCGGATTTGCTCAAGCAAATAAGGACGGCAGGCATCCATTTCATCCTGAGTGGGGGCCCGGTTGCCTGGTGGCCGGCACTTAACAATGTTGGCAATGAAGACATCCGCTTCAGACAATTTCACAGATTCCAAAATCTTGTCTAAAAGCTGACCGGCTTTGCCGACAAACGGCAGCCCTGTCTCATCCTCATTTTGTCCTGGTCCTTCCCCCACAATTAAAATTGGGGCTTGCACATTGCCTCTGCCCACCACGGCGTAGGTGCGTGTTGCCCCCAAGCCGCAGCGATGACATTGATTACAATGCACCTTTATCTGCTCCATGGCGGTATAGGTACCTGCCGGAATCGGAATTTTAGCATCTGTCGGAATTAGCTCAGGATCAACAGGCTGGTTTTGGGGAGCTGGATTGGTTAGATCAGCGATGCTGAACAGATCAATTTGGTCGTCGCTAGCCATGAATCTTTGAGTCGCAAGGGCAATGGAATAATGCTCAGATCAGGCAAGTATCTTAAAGCATCTAGCCCCTTCCCGTCCAACTGTCTTGGGGTAAATATAGCTGTAGCCCCAGGTATTAGAACCGGAACATTTTTGTGGGCACACGGATTTGCGGGCGCACGAAGCGCACCCAAAAAATGTCCTTAGGATCACAAATTCATTAAACCCAAACTTTTAATTTTTGAAAGCGCGGCAATGCCGCGCTTTCAAAAATTAAGTTTTGGATTTTATTAAATTCACGTTCTTTAGCATAATGGCTACGGCTATATGCCAAATAAAAAACCGACAGGCTCCAAATGGTTTCTGTCGGTAAGTCGTGTGTTCCCTGTTGATGACTCGGCTAGAGTTGAGTCTCCTTCAGTATGGGGGTTTGCACAGCAGACGCTTGCGATCTCAATCAGTTAGTTGTGTGATTTTAATCACAACGAGTACCGAATTAGGCAAAATTGGGTCGTCCACTTCTCTCACGCCTAGCTTTCGAGTTCTGCTAACTTTGTCCGGATTGTCTCAATCCGCTTACGGTTGACCCCTAGATCCGATTCTCCTAATCGCGAGGCAGATCGCACCTGAAACACACCAGCATTAGTGTCCTGATAAAATTCCACATCATCGACAAACCCCATCAAGCGACTGGTAAATTCGGCATAGAGGTAGTTGTCGCTAGCGGTGATGATTTGGGTGCGCTCCATAGTTTCAATCACCGTCTTGAGCTTGTCCAGCGCTTCAGCCGGAGCAGACCGATAAGCGATCGCTTCAATCCGATGTTCTGGGTCAGATGCGTCTGCCTGGCTACTAACGCAGTTGGGCGAGTTGGGGCAGGCAGCCAGTTTACCGGCTTTAACGCCCAGATTAGTGGGGCGTTTTCCTGAAAACGAAAAGAGTGATTTACTTTTCATGGCAAGTTCGGCAGGTGGGGCAGAAGATAAAAGGGGGACAGATAGGGGCTGAGCGGCGATCGGG
>DATNOY010000472.1:0-3178 GCA_036703495.1 Coleofasciculaceae cyanobacterium | reverse complement strand
GAGCAGCATGGTATTTTGCGTGCTTCGAGCAGACAGATGCCAGGTTTCTGCAATGCCAGGGTAGCTCATCAACTCATCCAGCAATGCTCTGGATTGCTCACTTTCTCCATCGGCGATCGCTTCCCGGTGCAGTCGTTGCAGCAAATGTCCTGAAAAATCTTCCCAATTCACAACAAATGGACGCAACCCTTGCGGATGAAACATCACTCGCATAAGATTGACTTTTCCATCTCGGTAGAAGTGAGTATGCAGTTGCTCTGGAGCAATGAACGTAGTTAACAACCGAGTTGCAGCGTTGTTTGTTAGCAAGAGATTCCAGTAGCGATCGACCACAATCGCCGGGTAGGGTTCCTGCTGTCGCAGCATGAAGTCCAATGCTTTGCGAATAGCCGACATTTCAGGAGCCGAGAGATCGGTTTCCGCATGAATGGGGGCAAATCCGGCAGCCGTCAGCAGCAGATTTTGTTGCCTCAGCGGAATTTCTAAGACTTCTGCCAGTTGCAGCACCATCTCTCGACTGGGCTTTGCCCGCCCCGATTCGAGAAAACTAATGTGCCGTTGAGAGACTTGACTGGTTATAGCTAAATCAAGCTGGCTCAATCCCCTCTGACTGCGCCATTGCTTGAGCAGCAGTCCAAAGGGGTCGAGTTGATGATCAGGGGCATGAGTGCGCTGCTGCATAACAAAACCACATCGATGGGTTTGATTACCTGGCAGGTAATTGCTTCAATTATCTCCGTTTCCCATCATAGAGGCATACCGATCGAGGGTAAGAATGATGTTGAAAATGCAGAGTCCTGTAACACGTCCTGTAAAGCAGTTGTCCAGCGGCTCACTCCTCGAAATGCAAGACGGCACCACCTTATTTTTCCAGGATTGGGGCACAGGTAAGCCCGTTGTCTTTGTTCACGGCTGGGTATTAGGGTCTCAGATGTGGGAGTACCAGATGACTGGCCTTGCCAACCAGGGACTCCGTTGTATCGCCTATGACAAACGGGGGTGTGGTCGCTCCAGCCAACCGGGAAGTGGCTACGATTTTGATACCCTGGCAGACGACCTGGCAACCCTGATTGAGCAACTTGACCTCCAGGATGTCACCCTGGTTGCTCACTCAATGGGGGGTGGCGAAATTGCTCGCTATCTGTCGCGTTATGGAACCAGCCGAATTGAGCGAGCGGCTCTGATTGCCACCATCACGCCGTTTCTGCGTCAGACAGCCGATAATCCCGATGGGTTTGACCCTAGTAGTTTTGAGCAAACGATCGCGTATCTGCAGCAGGATCGTCCCCACTATTTCACAGCAATGGCACCCGGTTTCTTTGGAGATGGATTATCCAATGGTTCCGTTTCACCAGAAATCGTGCAGTGGCTAGTGAATTTGGCTCTCCAAGCGTCTCTCTGGGCAGCGATCCAGATGACGCAGGCGCAAGCTGAAACGGACTTTCGAGGCGATATGGCTGCTTTCACCGTACCGACCCTGATTATTCATGGCGATCGCGATCGCGGCGCACCGATCCCACTGACTGCACAGAAAACCGCAGATGCAATCCCCGGTAGCCAACTCAAGGTCTATGAAAATGCAGCACACGGGTTTTTCATGACTCACAAAGCACAACTCAATCAAGATCTACTGACCTTTATCCAAGGCAAATAAACCTGCAAAATTCAACTCACTCACGACAAGAAACCATGCTGAAAACAACTCAAACCTCAACAACCGCTTCATTCGTCTCAATCAAGTCTTTGTACCTGCTGTTTGCGATCGCCGGAACAATTGCGCCCTGGTTCTGGCTCTTGCAAGATCTATCTGCGTTACTATCCCCCACCCTATTTTTTCAACAGACCTTCGCCAATGCGATCGCAAGCACATGGGCGACGGATTTGTTAATCTCAGCCGTTGTCTTCTTCTGCTTTGTCTGGATTGAACTCAAGCGATTGAACATCTCCCGTCGCTGGATCGTTCTGTATATCGGTTTAACGTTTGGAGTCGGGCTGTGCTGTTCCCTACCATTTTTTCTGTACCATCGAGAGCAATTACTGGAACGCTAAGGTAGAAGTAATTATTGCTGCAATTAGACATGAAAATCCTTCAGACAGGATATAAAATCCGCTCTGCTCGTTTTGAAGAATTAACGCTGTTATCTGCTATTGAATTAGCAGCCGCAAGACTGTTCCTTGACACGCCCTATGCATTTCTGGTTCATGCGGCTCCACTGCCTTTAGACTTCTTGAAACAGCAGTTTGAAGCAGGGCAAGTGTGGGTTGCGGCTGATCTACAAGATAGAGTTGTGGGATATGCCGTCACTCAGGAGGTGGATGCCACACTTTACCTGCAACAAATCGATGTTGTTCCGGCACATATGCGGCAAGGGATTGGCTCTGCACTGGTGAATACCGTCGTTGCTTGGGCAAAACGTCAAGGTTATTCAGTCATGGCATTATCCACGTTTCGAGATATTCCCTGGAATGCACCTTTTTATTCAAAACTGGGGTTTTGTCCTGTTGATGAATCTGAATTGACCGCAGGTTTTCAACAGATTCGATTGCAAGAGGCTGAAATGGGATTGCCCATCCTGGAGCGAGTCATCATGCAGCGTGAGTTGCGGGGTTGACAGATTCCTGTCAATTTGGTAAAGTGCTGTCATATGAGTGAGCCAAGTGCCAAAGGCAGTGCCTTTACCGAACTTATCCTGGAGGTCTTTCGGTTGAATGGGCTTTTGTTGGAGGCGGGCGATCGCTTAACCTATCCCGTTGGCTTAAGCAGTGCCCGCTGGCAGGTACTTGGCGTGGTAGAACATCAACCGACACCCGTTGCCCACGTTGCTCGGACCATGGGGCTAACTCGACAGAGTGTTCAGCAAACCGCTGATGCCCTGGCAAACGATGGATTTATCACCTATACCGACAATCCTCACCATCGTCGTGCCAAATTGATGACCATTACCCCCAAAGGGCGTAAAGCCTTAGATTACATCGAACAACGCCAGATCGAGTGGGCAAATCAAGTCAGTGAAACGCTTTCATTAGAAGCATTAGAGACTGCTATTACAGTCTTGCGACAACTTGAAGAACGGCTTGAAACTCACACAACTGATGGAGCGGATGAATAATTGCGATCGCCGTTCATTACCCACTGAGGAAAACCAATGAACATGATTGCTCTATGGTCAACCCAATA
>DATNOY010000471.1:0-10468 GCA_036703495.1 Coleofasciculaceae cyanobacterium | reverse complement strand
CACCGGAATTTTGAATTGCACGGCAGCTTTGGCAAAATTCCAGTCGCGCGTATGAACAATTTGAGTCACCGGACGGATATGCACAGGCAAATAATATTTGCAGACCAGAGTACTCATATTTGTCCATTTTCCTCCCGTGGGCTTGATTAACCAGGGGAGGGGCAGAGGAGCAACTCTGAGCTTCTCCTCTACCCCATAAAACTCTGTGAAGGATGATTCAGAGGGCTGGGGCCGGAAGGGAGCCATCCAGGTAAAAGGATTGAAAGCACCTTGCTGTTTGTCCGGGTAGGTTAAAACGGTGGCGTACCCTAAGTTTGCCGCCGCATTCGCACAAAGGACATCATGGATTTCATGCGCAGAGTCGGGTTGGAGGGAGAACTGCTTTGCAAAGAAGGTGTAATATCGATTTTTCATAAAGCCTCGGGTTAGTAGCTGGGCGGAATTAAACAGAGATACAGCAATTTGTAACTGAATCAAGTACAGATTATTTTTGAAAGCCTCCTCCGCAAGGCTTTCAAAAATAATCTGTCTTTAACCGAGTGCACACCGCTCTAGATGTGGGGTAGAGGGGGCGGTGCCCCAGGACCCTCTGACTATCTGACGATGATTTGAAACCACCTACTTTTTGGGGTTTAATCGGCTGAGTTTTGATCACCCATGCCGCTCCGTTTCAGGTCACGGGGGCAGGCTGGGAGTCAGGTTTTTTGGCGGGGGTGAAAGAGCGATTCGTAGCGCTTTCAAACAGTCTCACTGCTTCAAACAATCTAATGGCCGCACGATAAGCGTCTTCGGTTAGCTCTAGCTGCTCTTCAGGGGTATCCGCCAACCCATGCCGCAACAGGCTCAAGAAACCCAGCATCGAGTTCAAGCGAGAGCGAAACTCATAGGAAACTTGCATGGGCAACGGGCCTTGATCGTCAGGAACCCTCGCAGTGGACTGAGCAGATTCGGCAAACTGCATGTTGTAGAGTTTGCTGTAGGCACCCTTCTGCTTCAGCAATTCTTCATGTGTACCCAGCTCAACGACCCGACCTTGCTCCATGACAGCAATTTGGTCGGCTTTTTGAACGGTCGAAAGACGATGGGCAATCACTAAGGTGGTGCGATCGCGGCTCAAATTGTCGATCGCTTCCTGCACCAACCGTTCCGACACCGTATCCAGCGCACTCGTGGCCTCATCGAGAATCAAGATTTCTGGGTTTTGCAACAAGGCTCTAGCAATAGCAATGCGCTGCCGTTGCCCTCCCGACAGCAGTACCCCGCGATCGCCAATCTGAGTATCAAACCCTTGCGGCAGTTGCAGGATGAACTCATAGGCATTGGCCTGTTTTGCGGCTTCAAGAATGTCTGCATCGCTTGCTTGAGAACAGCCGTAGGCAATATTGTCTCGGATGGATGTGTTGAACAGGAATGTGTCCTGGCTAACAATCCCCATAGAGCGGCGCAGGGATTTGTAATCCAGCTCTCGCAAATCCTGACCGTCAACCAGGATACAGCCCTCGGTAGGATCGTAGAAGCGAGGCAACAAATCCGCCAGCGTTGATTTTCCGGCACCCGAGGAACCCACCAGGGCCAAAGTCGTATTTTTGGGCAAATACAAATCCACTGCTGTCAAAACGGGTTTGGGTTGTTGAGGATAGGTCAACGACACTTGCCGAAAGTGGATGCCTTGCTTCAGCGAGGTGAAGGGGATCCGCCCATTGGTCATGAAGGGCTTGTTGTCCTGTCGCAAGAAATCATTGGCGATCTCAATGCTGGGGGAAATATTGCTCAACTGGCTGCGGGCCCCATTCAGTTGAGCAATGAGAGGCAAGGTGCGAAACAACAGAAACAAGTAGGTCAGCAAGACAGCCGAGAAGGCTTCTACCTGATTCATCAAGAATGTTCGACCAATCACCACAATCAGCAGCAGTGCCAAGATGCCCGCCATCTCGCTCATCGGGTCAATCAGAGCGGAGACAGCCTGGGCTTGAAATTCGGCTTGCTCGCGATCGCGAATTAAGGTCTTCAACCGCTCATATTCTGCAGATTCATTGGCAGTACAGCGCACCAGCCGCATCCCCGACAGCAAATCCAGTACGCTTGTGGAATAGGCTCTGGAGGATTCTGAAAGCGCTTTGCCAAACTGCTTCGATCGAATAATGCTGTTCTGATTAACTAATGCCACGCCGATCAGCAGCGCAGTAGACACAATGGTCAATTGCCACGATAACGACAGTAGCAAGCTGACAAATACCAGGGTCGTAATAGCAACCGTAACCGTGCGGGTGAGGGTGGCGATCGCGCTGGCTGCCCGAGACACTTCGTTATTCAGCCGGTTAATCAAGTCGCCAATACCAGTTTTGACATAAAAATCAATATCTACCTCTAGCAATAGCCGCAAGCCCCGCTCTCGCAGGTCGTTGGACATTGTTCGCTTCAGCGCCCCCGAAACGAGGGCATTGGTATAGGCTGCAATATTTTTCAGCAGCAGCAACACAATAATTGCACCCGTCATCATCAGCATATTTTGAGCGCCAGAGCCTCCCAGAAAAGGAGACAGCAGCACTTGAATCATGGGAGGCAATCCTTTGGTCGAAATTGGCTGTCCCAAGAAGCTCAGCAGAACTGGAATAATCAGCGCTGTACTGATGCCGTTAAACACAGCGCCCGAAAATCCCAGCGTAATACTCAGAAAGATTAAGCCGGGATATCGCCGGATCAGACCCAGGAGAAGTTGACGAGAAGACATGGAAGCTTTCCTGCTAAAGGATTCCGACTCCTAGAGTTCCCTAGAACTGAGAGGGAACATCAGGTTTTTGGGGAAGCACTACGGTACCAAGACGGATGCCAAAGTATTGGACAAAGTCTTCGCCATGGCTTCAATGCTGTACTGCATCCGGCATTTTTCTCGGGCCCGCCTGCCTTGAGCCGCTGCCGCTTCTAAATCGGCAAACAGGGTTTGAATTCCTGTAGCTAGCTGTTGCGGCGAACCTGGATCAACGAGATAGCCTGTGTCGCCTAAGATTTCTGGGATGTCACCCACGCGGGTGGCCAGCACTGGCTTAGCCATGGCCATACCGTCAGTCAACTTCAGCGGAAACTGCGCTTGAGCAGCCGGCGTATCTCGCTGCGGCACAACGATCGCATCAGCCGCTGCAATCACCTCCGGCATCTGAGCATGCGGAATTTTAGGTAGCTTGATCAACCAGCGCCCCCACTGATGCTGCAACTGTTGGTCATAATCATCGTAGGGGCTACCCCCAACAATCACTAATCTCAGGTCAGGCTGGTTCAGCTGTTCTAGTGCCATCAAAACATCTTCTACACCCTTATAAGGACGAGGTGCCCCCGGAAACATCAGGACTCGATAGGCCGCCAGCCCATAGCGCGCTTTCAATGCTTGCGGGTCATGCCGCTCTGGGTTAAATAGTGAAAGATCTTTGCCATTTGGCACATACTCACCCCCAAATCGCTGCTTGAGGAATTGCGTATGTACGGTCACAGCATCCGCTCTAGAAACTAATTTTTCCATCCCCCGCAGGTATAGCGGATGATCGGGATTTCTTAATGCGCCATTGGGCTTCAAAACATCTCTGGCTAACTGTTTGGGGGTGAGTCCATAGCGGTAGGCATCGCCGCCATGCCAGCTGAGTTCCCAGTCATCAATGTCTAAAATTAACGGGCGACCCGTGCGCAGCTTTTGGAGTAAACCAATACCAAAGCTGGTAGGTTTGGGTTTATAGGCATAGAGGATATCGCCATCTATCTGTTGCAGCAGCTGCTGAGCCGATCGCACAAACCGAGGATAAGGATGACCGGGAATCGTGGCGATCGCCCATTTTTCTGAAGGTAGGACTGCTGCTTCGCCAAAATTAAACCCAAAAATCTTCACCTGGCACCCGCACTGTTCGAGGGCTGCGGCCAGCAGGAAGGGACGCACTGCCCCACCCCAACGGCCGGCCCCCTGCTGGGATAAATCGCTGACCATCAGGGAAACTTTGAGGTTGGTAGGCAGGTTTTGGGGCTGGATTTGGGGCTGGACTGGCTCAGTAGTAGAGGATGAGTCAAGTAGGCGATCGGACGTGTAAGCCATTCGGGTCGCTTCAGGTTAAGAGGATCATCAGGTTTGGCGGATCGGTTGCGCTTGAGCCAATCGCTCAGTCTGCCTACAGCCTGCGCTTTCACCTGTTGTTAGAGTGCCCAAGAAGCGATCGGGACACGCAACGCTACTGCGACTTGAGCGTCAGGGCTATTTAGAGCGGTGTGCCCTCGGCTACAGCCAGATGATGGTTTGAAAGCTTTGCTCCGGGGGGCTTTCAAACCATCATCTGGTCTTGACTGAGTTGAAAATTGCTACAACTTCCCAACAAAAAGGAGATGCTGGTTTGCATCTCCAATCAGGTGAATCATGGTGAGAAACTGCGCGACCTGAGAAAAGCATGGGTTGCTAATCTATCAGCTTTAACCGACCAATTTGAATATAGTCAAAAACACGATTGATTTCCCGACGATCTTCATCAGTAATGCGTTGATCGGAGAGGATGGCCGAGGTGAGTTGCACATGATCCTTCCGGCTCATTTTACCTGTGCTAATGATTTGGTCAATCAAAGGTTTAATAGCGACATTGGATTTAATTTGAGTCAGCCATGCCATAAATTTAAGCCTTACTTTTCTAAGCTGTAGCGACGTTAATTAGAGATTCAGTCTGGTAGCGTGTGGAGGGCTTTGCTATCTCGCTTTCTATAGCTATTTTCTTCCTGAACACGGGTGACTGGGCAAAGTTCTAATGAGAAGCTGTTGAAGGGGCAATAAAATTCTGGGCTTAATGACAATGCGTTACTGCGAGAAATTGCGGATACAAATTGTAGGGTTCCCATTTACCAAGCATGGACTAACAAGAGGCTCAATATGGAGATTTTTCGGCTACCTGCTCTTTCAGATAACTACATTTTTCTGTTGTATGAACCTCGCTTTAAAATTGCAGCCGTGGTTGATCCCGCAGAAGCCGATCCTGTTCTTCAGTATTTACACAATCTTGATGCTGAGCTTGTTGCTATCTTCAACACGCATCATCACGGAGATCACGTAGGCGGCAATGCCAAGCTGCTGCAATCGTTTCCTCAAGCGATCGTCTATGGCGGGGCCGAAGATCGGGGTCGAATTCCGGGACAGCAGGTGTTCTTGCAGGAAGGCGATCGCGTTTCCTTTGCTAATCAAGAGGCGGAGGTTCTGTTTGTTCCTGGACATACCAAAGCCCATATTGCCTACTACTTTCCGCCCACCCAACCTCACGAAACGGGAGAGCTGTTTTGTGGCGATACCCTGTTTGCTGGAGGCTGCGGCCGGTTGTTTGAAGGAACGCCGACCCAAATGGTGAATTCCTTAGAGAAAATCCGGAAGCTGCCTGATCAAACGAGGGTTTGGTGTGCCCATGAATACACGTTGAACAATCTCCGGTTTGCCCTCACCGTCGATGAACAAAATGCTGATTTGCAAAGGCGATTTGAGAGGGTGAAAGCAATGCGGCAACGCACAGAAGCAACCGTTCCTTCGCTGCTAGGGGAAGAAAAACGCACGAATCCGTTTTTACGATGGGATCAATCTAGTGTGCAACTTCAAGTTAAAAGCCGAGATCCCGTTCAAACGTTTGCCCGCCTGCGTGGGATGAAGGATCAGTTTTAAACAATTCAGTTTTCAACAATTCAATTTTCAACAATATTGCTCAATTCCACAATGACGGGTACGTGATCGCTCGGTTTTTCCCAACTCCGAGGCGATCGATCGATCGTGCAGGCGATCGCTTTTTCGACCAAATTGGGCGACAGGTAATGATGATCAATCCGCCAGCCCATATTGCGAGGAAAGGCCGCCGCACGATAATCCCACCAGCTAAACTGCCCCCCGTCTGGATTAAACTTCCGGAAGATATCCGTAAATCCGATCGTCAAGACCGATTTTTCCAAAGCCTCCCGTTCGGCCGCAGAAGCCATAATGTGATTGGCTCTGCCTTCTGGATTGTGAATATCCCGATCTTCAGGGGCAATATTGAAGTCACCACAAACTAGCACATCCGACGTTTCTGCCAACAGCGCCTTCAAATAGTCTCGCAGTACCGACAGCCAGCGTAGCTTGTACTGATACTTTTCGCTTCCCACTTCAGAACCATTGGGCACATAGAGATTGACAATCCGCACCCCGCCCAAGACACCCGAAATCACCCGTTTTTGCTCATCCAGATCGTTGATGGCATCTCCCACAACGGAGCTAAAGCCAATGCTGACATTTTCTAAAGGCGCACGGCTAAGGATAGCCACCCCGTTGTAGGACTTTTGACCTGAGAAATAGAGGTGGTAACCCATGTCTTCCAGGGGCGATCGCGGAAAATCCTTGTCCATGACTTTGGTTTCCTGCATACACAGGACATCGACTGGGTTATCAGTAAGCCACTGAGTGACATGATCCAGACGAGTCCGAAGAGAATTAACATTCCAGGTAGCAATTTTCATGAGGGAGCCGTCAGGGGTTGGCAAAGTTGTTGGGAAGAGGCTGCGAGGATGATTCTGACACTGACAGGCTGATCTGGTCAATTCGGGGAGGAACGGACAGGCTGATCGGCTGGGCAGGCAAAGCCGTCATTTGTAGGAAGGTATCCTGAATGCCAAATTCTTGCTGCAGCGAAGTTTGAATTTTCTGTAACAGGCGATCGCGCCCGATCCCAGTTTGAATATCTACCCGAAGCTGGGCTGAGAGGGCATCTTGACCCAAAGCGATTGTCCAGACTCGCAGTTGCTCCACCGCCATGACTCCTGCGAAACTCTGAAGATGAGATTGCAGCTGGCTCAGATCGAGATGAACTGGCGTTTTTTCTAGCACGATATGCAGGCTTTGGCGGATTAGCGGCACTGCGCCTAAGGCAATGAACAGAGCGACTGCCAGGCTAATGGCTCCATCGGCCCAGTTCCAGTGCAATGCCCAGATGGCGATCGCTGCCAAAATCACACCCACTGAGCTAATGGCGTCAGCAACCATGTGTAAAAATGCGCCCCGCAGATTCAAGTCATGATGGCTATCGTCATGTAGCAAGAAGGCATTGAGGCTGTTGATGCCTAAACCCAGGATCGCCGTGATCAGCATGGGCAAGCTCAAAATCTCAGCGGGCGGGGCTTGCAGATGGGCGATCGCTTCCCAGCCAATCCAAACTGCCACAGCCATCAGCCCCATACCATTGGCTAATGCTGCCAGAATTTCTACCCGGCGATAACCAAAGGTGGCTTGATTGGATGCGGGCAACCGAGCAATCCAAGTAGCCCATAGCGCTAGACCTAACGCCACTGCATCAGAACCCATATGCCCTGCTTCTGCCAGCAAGGCCAGACTATGGCTAAACCAGCCGACGCTTAGTTCGGCAATGGCAAACCCACCAATCAGCAGGAAAGCAATCCACAGCAAGCGCGCCTTTTCTGCGGAAGTTTGATGATCAACGTGGTGCTGGCTGCAATGAGGAGGACAGCCCAAAGGGTGGTGCATGGGCAAAGGGATTAGGGGATAGGGGAATATAGAAGAGAGCAGGATCTTCTATTCTGCAACATCGCGGCAGCTATCTCTCGGGATCGAGATTTCACGATAGGCTTAGAAGCATCGGTTGATAGGGTGATGGTACAGATGGCAGTTTATCAGGTTCGCTTGGTGAATCCAGAATTGGGGCTTGATCGAACGATCGCGGTGCCTGACGATCAGTACATTGCGGACATTGCCGAGGACGAAGGCATTCGCCTCCCTTCTGGATGTAAAAAAGGGGAATGTTCCGCCTGTGTAGCCAAAATTCTAAGCGGAGAAGTAGATCAAGCCGAACAAAAGTTTCTTCGCGCTGCAGAAGTGACAGCAGGCTATACGGTGACTTGTGTCACCTATCCGCGATCGAACTGCACGCTGCTGACCCATCAAGAACAGGTGCTATATCAGTCTTCACTGTACTATGCGCCAAAAACCAGCTAAAACCGGAAGTGGGCCGCTCAAGAATCCCGTACCCGATAATGACTCTGCTATCATGGGCAGTGAACTGTGTCCAGTGAATCTGGGGTTGTAGCTCAGCAGGATAGAGCGACCGCCTCCTAAGCGGTAGGTCGAGGGTTCGAATCCCGCCAGCCCCGTCTAAGGAACGTGAATTTAATAAAACCCAAAACTTAATTTTTGAAAGCGCGGCACTGCCACGCTTTCAAAAATTAAAAGTCCGGTTTTAATGAATTCGTGATCCTCAGAGGCTCCAGTCCTATGAAAATCATTGATACCTTCTTTAACTGGCAGGTGCTGCAGGAGTCTCTGCCAGCACTGCTCACCGGTTTACGCCTAACCATAACTTTGGGGTTAGCGAGTATTTTGGTCAGCAGTCTGCTGGGACTAGGCATTGCCCTGCTGAGGCTTTATCCGCCTCGCTGGATGAGAGCGATCGCGATCGCCTACATTGACATCATGCGGGCTATGCCTTTGCTCGTCATGCTGATCTTGGTGTACTATGCCCTGCCGTTTGTCGGGATTACGCTAGATCCTTTTTCAGCGGCATTGTGGGCAATTTCCTTAGTAGGTAGTGCTTACGCTGCCGAAATTTTTCGGGCAGGGATTCAAGCGATTCCCCGGGGGCAGCTAGAGGCAGCTCAGGCGTTAGGCTTGAATTACTGGCGGCAAATGGGGGATGTGGTGTTGCCCCAGGCCCTGAAAATTGTCATACCGCCTTTAACCAACAATGCCATTTCCTTGATTAAAGACACCGCCCTTGCCTCTGTGGTTGCCATGCCGGAACTCCTTAAGCAAGCGACTCAGCAGCAGTCTTTAGCAGCGAATCCGACCCCTTTGTTGGGTGCTGGGCTGTTGTACTTACTGCTATTGTTGCCCCTGGTGCGATTAGTTGTGTTTCTAGAGCAAAAACTTCGATGACCCGCCCCTTCATCCAGCTATGCAACCTGTCGAAATCCTTTGGCAAATTCCCAGTTTTGCGGAATATTAATTTAGATGTGGCCGATGGTGAAGTGGTGGTGGTGATTGGGCCGAGTGGATCAGGCAAATCTACATTGCTCCGCTGTATCAATCTACTGGAAACCTACGACGCTGGAGATGTGTTTGTCGATGGCATTCGGGTGCAGCCGGGGGCGGAATTGGCGGCAGTGCGGCGTAAAGTGGGGATGGTGTTTCAGCAATTTAATCTTTTTCCCCACATGACGGTACTGCGTAATGTGGCGCTGGCTCCGATGCGGGTCAGGGGGCTATCGGCGCGGCAGGCCGAAATCCAGGCGATGGCATTGCTGCAACAGGTTGGCATTGCGGAACAGGCACACAAACATCCGCCTCAGCTATCGGGAGGACAGCAGCAGCGGGTGGCGATCGCCCGGGCTCTGGCCCTAGAACCGAAGGGATTGCTGTTTGATGAACCGACTTCAGCGCTCGATCCAGAGATTGTCAGTGAGGTGTTAGATGTGATGCAACAGCTAGCCAGAACAGGCGTCACGATGATGGTAGTTACTCACGAGATGGGATTTGCTCGGCGGGTAGCCGATCGCGTTATTTTTATGGAAGCTGGAGAAATTATCGAACAGGCTTCTCCAGATGTCTTTTTTAGCTGTCCTCAGCACCGGCGAACTCAAGCTTTTTTGGATGCTGTTTTACATCACTAGTTTCTTTCTCAGGGGTATCTATGACCAGTTCTCCAAGCTTACCGCTCAATTTTGTCCGGGAACAGTTTCCAGCCTTGTCCGGCGATTGGACTTTTTTTGATAATGCTGGCGGTTCCCAGACGCTCAAGCGGGTGGTGGATCGGATTAGCGAATTTTTGTTGACCTCTGATGTGCAGTTAGGAGCTTCCTATGGTGTCTCTCAGTTAGCCGGAGAGCGACTGGCTAAAGCCACTCAAGCTATGGCAACTTTGATTAATGCTGCAGATCCGACTGAAGTGATCATGGGGCCATCCACCACGATGCTGCTGCGGATTCTCTCTCTCTGCCTGGTGCAAACCTTTGAACCAGGCGACGAGATTATTGTGACGAACTGCGATCATGAAGCCAACATTGGAGCCTGGATTGATCTGGAAAAACAAGGAATACAGCTCAAAGTTTGGCATTTGAACCCAGAGACCCTAGAGCTGGATTTAGAAGATCTAAAGGCTTTAATGAGTCCCCGTACCCGATTGGTGGCTGTGACTCATGCCTCTAACATTTTAGGCACTATTAACCCGATCAAGGCGATCGCTGAGCTAGTTCATGCCCAAGGCGCTTTAATCTGCGTAGATGGGGTAGCCTATGCACCTCACCGCTTAGTGGATGTCCAGGAGTTAGATGTTGATTTCTATGTGTTTAGCTTTTACAAAGTCTACGGCCCCCACCACGCGTTGCTCTATGGCAAGCGCGAACAGTTATTGAAGCTGCCGGGTATCAATCATTACTTTATTGATGCTACAAATATTCCCTACAAGTTCCAGCCAGGCAATGTCAATTATGA
>DATNOY010000470.1:0-5051 GCA_036703495.1 Coleofasciculaceae cyanobacterium | reverse complement strand
CGTCATCTCTCCTCGAAAAAATGCCGATCCATGATTAATTAAAAAGAGCAAAGAACCGACGAACAGCGCAGTTCTCAAACCTGTAGGAATGAATTCAATATCGAATAAGCTAACGATGTAGCCCTTTACGCCTTTCATGAGTTGGCTGATTTAGACTCTGCCCTATCTTAGTACATAGAAAAGATCTGCGTTGTAACCTATCAATCATTTTGATCGGGGGAAGGCTGATTATCTACAGGTTAAGAACAGCATTTTCGGGCGATCCAGCTATGTTGCAAAGGCGAGGCATTCGAGCACCGAGCTGTCGCGCCCTTAGCGATTTATCCAAAAAATTTATTCAACGTAGCGATACGATTAACTTCATAGCAAATTGCCTGATGAGATAAACGAATCTCCTGCGCCGCAAAGACAACACCACTGAGCAGCAGGCAAGTCCCAAGCAAGAAGCACATAAGCGCCAAAGTAGCGGACCCGCTCAAGTTTGAAGCAACCGACAGCGCGATCGCAAACATACTGAAAATAAAGATTGAGACAGCAGTGTAAATCGCTAACACACTCCTTTGTAAGAGGCGATGACGATGCTTGAGGAATGGAATTTGGTAGTCAATTTCTTGTAATCGCTCCAAAGAAAAGGCGTCTTCCATTTTGCCCGAATGTAATAGCTCTAAGCGCTCAGTGACGAGCGATCGCAATCGCTGTCCTACATACATAAACCGTCCCAAAACACCGCCCTGAATAATGGCACAGGCCGTAATCAGAACCACTGGAGCAATGATGAGTTGAATGGTTTGGGCAACATCGGCTGCGCTCATACGGAAATCACTACAAAAATCAACATCATCAGCGTACCAAGTTGAGGGCGTCCTGTTGTCATGGACTGACTATGGACTGACTGCTGAGGCGATCGCTGCCCCCAGCATTTTCTCCATTCCTGCAATGGAGCCAGATTCTTATCGTCCGACAAATAACTAATGACAGATATTGATTTTTGTCATTTGCTTTGCTAGACTCGTTTCGTTATCTTGAGTTTCGCCATCACAATGGAGCAGTGACTATGTTGTTGCGTCAGCTTGGATCACACGGATCAACACCCAGATCAACGGTATCGGCGATTGGATTAGGCTGTATGGGAATGTCAGATTTTTACGGGCCAGCCGATCGTCAAGAAAGTATTGCGACCCTTCAAACAGCCCTTGATCGGGGCATAACGTTGCTGGATACAGGCGATTTCTATGGCATGGGGCATAATGAACTGCTGCT
The DNA here is from genome assembly GCA_036703495.1 of Coleofasciculaceae cyanobacterium. Classification (GTDB taxonomy): domain Bacteria; phylum Cyanobacteriota; class Cyanobacteriia; order Elainellales; family Elainellaceae; genus Drouetiella. Next base: position 3,791 of record DATNOY010000470.1, on the reverse strand, counting down.
GCACGAAGCCTTAGGTGGACGACGACGAGAAGAGGTGTTTATTGCCGTCAAATTTGGGGCACTCCGTTCTCCGGACGGCAGTTTTATTGGTTTTGATGGTCGTCCAGCAGCCGTGAAAACTTTTCTTGCTTATACGCTGCAACGTTTAGGAACGGATTACATTGACCTCTACCAGCCCGCCCGCATCGATCCGACTGTACCCATCGAAGAAACCATTGGAGCCATTGGCGACATGGTGCAAGCTGGCTATGTTCGTCACATTGGGCTATCGGAAGTGGGTGCCGATGTCATTCGGCGCGCTCACGCTGTTCATCCCATCACTTGGCTGCAGATTGAATACTCGCTGTTGAGTCGTGGCATTGAGGCAGAGATCCTACCGACGGTACGCGAATTGGAGATCGCAGTCACGGCCTATGGGGTGCTGTCGCGAGGGTTATTGAGTGGGCATTGGTCTAAAGAACGCTCGGAGCAGGCACAAGATTTTCGAGGGAATTTGCCACGCTTTTCGGGAGAGAACCTTGATCGCAACTTGTCGCTGGTTGAAGCGCTGCGTCAGATTGCCCAAACCCAGAATGCAACGGTTGCTCAAGTGGCGATCGCCTGGGTACTGTCACGGGGAAATGATATCATTCCGCTGATTGGGGCACGCCGACGCGATCGCCTGCATGAAGCCTTGGGTGCGCTAGATCTACACTTGGATCAAGAGGATTTGGCTCGGATTGAGGCAGCCATACCGCCAGATGCAGTAGCAGGCGATCGCTATGATCCCGGGCAAATGGCGATGCTAGATAGTGAGAAGAGGTAGGAAACGCATTGCATGAATGATTCAGCCTTGACACCGGAGCGGATCCTGGACGCGGCAGAAGAAGTTTTGCGCCGTTATGGACCCGCCAAGGCGACGGTCGTCGATGTAGCCCGCTTTCTGGAAGTGAGCCATGGTTCAATCTACCGACATTTTGCTAGCAAAGTTGCCTTGCGGGATGCGGTATCAGAACGCTGGCTACATCGGGTTTCTACACCGCTAGCGGTGATTGCAGCAGAGCCGGGAACTGCTGCCGAACGGCTGCACCGTTGGTTTCGGCAACTGATGGATCTGAAACGCAAGAAAGTGCTGGACGATCCAGAGTTGTTTGCCACCTATTCGGCAATTGTGGGAGAGACACGGGGGGTGGTTCAAGCCCATGTGGATGAACTAGTGCAGCAACTGTCTCACATGATTGCCAGCGGCATTGCCAACCAAGAATTTAAGGTAGCTGATGCTCATACAGCAGCTAAAGCAGTATTTAGTGCCACTCTACGGTTTCATCATCCCGCTCATGCGGCTGAGTGGAGCGGTCCTAACATTGATGCTGACTTTGATCAAGTCTGGCAATTGATCCTCACTGGACTTAAGGTGGGCGAACATCCTGATTAAAATCCCGATTGCAATTTAGAGCGTAAAAGTTCCGCCCGATCCCCTATCTGTCATTCCCTGCGCTCCATTTCCCCCTCTCTCACCGCAACAACAGCTGTTCAGGTAGCTGCCGAATCACCCGCTGAAAAGGGGCTGGATCATTTAAGCCTTGAGACAAAATCAGGGATCCTTGAATTGCGATCGCGGTATCTTCTCCTCGCTGCTGGGCAAGTTCCGGATCTAGCCCAGAGTCAATTAACACAGCAGCAATGGCATCAATCCAGATGCGGAACAGCATTTTTATTCGATGATGAAACACGTCACGGGCTGACCCCAGTAACAGAATTGCAAATACACAAGGTTGCTGCCCCGCTTCATAGAGGACATTGAGGCGATCGCACATGCGGCCTAAGCGCATCAGTGGATCGCCCGGACTGCTAAGCGTTTGCAGGATATGTTGCTCCAATTCACTCTCCAGAAAGTCTAGAACGGTGGCAACCATTTCATCTTTACCACCGGGAAAGTGATGATAAAGGCTGGCTTTTCCCAGACCTGTCTCTTGAGAAATCTTGGATAGCGTGGCACCATCGTAGCCATATTGCCGAAACAGGTGCAACAGGCACGGAACATAGGTTTCTTTGGGCATTGGCAGAAAGTTGAACGAATCTATTGACATTATACCGAACGAACGGTACAGTCTGAGTATACCGAACGAACGGTACAGTCTTTAGCGAGGACAAGCGCATGATTCAGCTTTACGGTCACGAACTCTCTGGCAATTGCTACAAAGTAAAATTGATGCTGGCTTTGCTGGGCTTGGATTACGAGTGGGTTAAAGTTGACTTGATGGTGGGCGCACATCGGCAACCTGAGTTTCTGGCACTCAATCCGTTCGGGCAGGTTCCCGTGCTGGTGGACGGGACTAGGGTTCTCCCGGATGCGCAAGCCATCCTGGTCTACTTAGCGCGGCAGTACGGCGGTGAATCCTGGTTGCCGCTGGAAGCAGAATCTATGAGTAGCGTGATCCGCTGGCTTTCGACCACGGCCGGAGAAGTGCGCCAAGGGACTGAATCGGCTCGGTTGTACCACCTGTTTAAAGCCACCCATATTAATCTAGAGCGAGCCAATCAAAAAGCTGAGTTTATCCTGACGCAGCTAAATGCCCATCTAGCCAACCGAGAATGGCTGGAATTAGGACATCCAACGATCGCCGATATTGCTGTTTTTCCCTACGTTGCCCTCGCTCCAGACGGTCAGATCTCCCTCGATCCCTATCCTCATGTGCTTGCCTGGATCGAGCGGATCAAGCATCTCCGTGGATTCGTAGGCATGGTTGGCATAGAACAGCCCGTAGCGGCTTAGGAGGACAAAATGCCCCGTAAATTTGGAGAAATTGCCTTTACGCCTGAAGTGCAAGCGGCTCAAGCACAACGTGGCTCGCGACAAACCTACGAGCGCTACATCGCCAATGGTCCTGCCAATAATGTCATCACTCCAAAGATCGAGGAATTTATTGCTCAACTGGATGGATTTTATCTAGGAACAGTCAGCTCTAGCGGCTATCCCTATATCCAGTTTCGGGGGGGCGCTGCTGGTTTTCTCAAGGTGCTGGATGAAAAGACCTTGGGGTTTGCCGACTTTTCCGGAAACGTCCAGTACATTACCGTCGGCAACCTATCCGGTAATGACAAGGCGTTTCTCTTCTTGATGGATTATCGTCACCGCCAACGCATTAAGATTTGGGGCAGGGCCGAATATGTTGAAAGCGATCTGGCATTAATTGAACGACTTCAAGTGCCTGGATATCCAGCGGCAGTGGAACGCGCCATTCTCTTCCATGTGGAAGCGATCAGTGAGAACTGTTCTCAACATATTCCTATTCGCTACTCCACTGCCGAAGTTGAAGCCATGACGGCTCCCTTGCAAGCTCGGATTGCTGAATTGGAACAGCAGTTGGCTGCCTTGAAATGAGCTGAATGCTGGTCAAGGGTATGAATTTAATCAATGGGGGTGGGGGGCTGCACCCCTGCCCTCATTCTGCATGATATTGCATGGATAAAGTGTCATGATCCTTCGGACAGGTGTTTGAGAAAAAACTATGCCAAAGGGCGATCGGGACGATAACTTCTTGGAGAGGATCAACCCGCGTTTTACATTGACTGTACCGAAATTCGCAAGATTGACTACAGTAAGGGTATATAAACACCAGTATGATTGCGCTCTCAGCAATTTAACTGAGTTGACTGGAGAGGACTATGAAGGTCATCTATGACGTAGCCACCGATGTTCTGCGAATTGTCTTTCGAGAGGCGATCGTTGAAGATTTCAGCGAAGATCGTCCGGGTGTAACGGTGGACTATGACTCAGAGGATAACATTGTGGCGATGGAAATCCGGGA
>DATNOY010000469.1:0-4063 GCA_036703495.1 Coleofasciculaceae cyanobacterium | reverse complement strand
GGCTGAGTCGGTTGGCTGTTCCGGCCATGCTGGTTCTAATCGCAGTGAGCTTGGCGATCGCCGTGGGAGATGGCGGTAGCTTTGCCGAATTGCAGGCGATCGCGCCTACTCAATCCCTCAGTTTTTCAGCCGCCTTGGCAGTTGTCATTGGCACATTCATCTCGGGGGGCACGCAAGCCACCAACTGGAGCCGATTCGCCGATTCAGCCAAAAATGCCGTGGGTAGTACGCTGGCTGCATTTCTGCTGCTCAATGGATTACTGGTGTTTACCGGCGCATTCTGTACGCTCGTCTACGGCAGCGAAGACCTGATCCAGGCTATGGCCAAACAAGGATTGCTGTTCTGGGGACTGCTGCTGCTGATTCTGAATGTTTGGACGACTCAAGATAACACCATCTATGCTTTCTCAATGGCAGGTGCCAACTTTTTCCGAGTCAGGAAGCGCACGGCTTTCGTGTTAGGCGGCGCAACGCTCGCTTATTTTCTAGCGCTGAGCGGAATTTATAACCAAATTATTCCCTACCTGGTTTTCTTAGGGTCTGTGATTCCTCCGGTGGGCGGTATCATCATGGTTGACTTTTGGCTCAAGCATCGCGGTGAGTTTCCCGCCCTGGAGACACCACAACCTGCCTTCAACTGGGCTGGAATTATCTCTTATGTGGCAGCCGCAACGATCGCCTTTTTGTCGGGGCAGTTTGCTTGGGGTGTGCCGCCGATCAATGGCATCATCGTGGCAGTGGTGCTGTATGCGGTTCTGATGAATGTGATCCCGCAAGGCAATCAGCGGGCTACTTAAACCCACCCTTCCCTAATCTTTTCCCTACTTTTAAACTTTTGCAAATCAGATTGGGCAATATTACACTCTCGCCCAATCTGATTTATGGCCATCGTCTCATGGCTAAGGATCACGAATTCGTTAAAACTAAGCTTAATTTTTGAAAGCGTGGCAATGCCGCGCTTTCAAAAATTAAGTTTTGGGTTTTATTAAATTCACTGGCTACAGCTATCAAGATTCCAGTTTGCGAGAAGCCGCTTTGCCTCAACCTCTCTCCTAGACTGCCACTTCCTAGACTGCCACAGTTCGCCTCAATCGGCGCAATTCCAAAATGAAGCAATCGACCGCAAACTTGGAAATGCCTTGCTGAAGCAGGTGATTCATCAAGCGGCTAAGCATGGCATCGCTGATTTCATTAACGTTGATGCCAGATTGAGGATGCTGGAGGCGATCCCAATATTGCCGGGCTTCTCCCTCAGGATAAAGCTCAATCCGCTGATTGTAATAGGTTGTCAGGGTGCGATCGCAGGCCGCTCTCCAGCTATTCCAGGAGTGAGCGATAACTGCCGATAGGCTATTGAATTGGTAAGAGCCGTAGGACATCGTTGTTGAAGAGGTTTTGTAGTAGAGTGAAGGGATCTAAAACTTCGGCTTAGTATAAAGGTTGATCGGATCGCAATTGCCAAATTGTTACGCAATGACATACCTTTTGCTATGGCAAGCGATCGCCTGCCCCAACCCCCGCTCAACTCCATTGCCTTAAAACATCTCATGACTGCCACACCTCCCGATAATTCCAACCTTCAGCCTGCGGGAGATACCCCAGAAACCAGCGCAGCACAACTACTGCAATCCTTGCGACGTAAGGAGGGTGCTTGGGTCGGCTGGGGGCAAGCCTGCCAGCAGTTGCAAAAGCTGGGCTACAGCCAACAGCAAATTTTTGAAGAAACGGGGTTTGAACCAGTTCAGCAAAACCAGGTGATTGTCGCATCACAGGTCTATGGTTCGCTGGTGAATGGCGGGGCATCAGCAGCGGTGTTGGAGCGGTTCGAGCGAACGGGTAGCGATTCACTGTATGCGCTACGGGTTTTGATGCAGCCAGAGCGGGTGGCTGCGGCCACGTTGCTCGTCGAAAAAGGGTTGGATTCGGAAGGAGCCCATGAGGTTGCCAAGGCGTTAAAAGAATTTTCGCGAGTTGCCAAAAAGCCAGAGGAGTTTCCTGATTATCCAGGGGATGCGATCGCCTATAGCTATTGGAAATTGGCCCGTCAGCAGGCAGATTTGCAAGCGCGATCGCGCCTCATCGCCCAGGGGCTCTTGTTTGCTCAAAGTGCCTCTGCTCGCCAGCAGATCGAAAAGCTGCTGACTGACTTCACTATCACTCGCAGCCGTTCGGCCCCGCGGCTACCGTTCTACCGTCTGGAGTCGGAAGATGAGCAGCCCAGAGTTGTGCCGGTTGCCGGCAAGATGCCCCTATCGACTGCTGATCTAAAAGCGGTACCGATGGTGGATACGGCAGGTACTTTTCATATTGTTAAGTTTTCTGGGGAAGGCGCTTGGGTGGCGCTACCGGGCTGGCAAGTTGTCATGACTTCTGAAGATCCCGTCATGATTTTGATCAGTAGCGATCAGCTGCCAACTTCACCTACTGGCGTGGTGCTGGAAACGGTGGAGGAAATGCTGGTAATGGTGGATCGATCGCAGCGGCAGTGGGATAACGAAAGCTACTTCATTGTTGACGAAGCCGGACAGCTGCGAATCGACTGGTTTGAGGAAGCGCCTGATTTGCCTATTTTAGGGAAAGTCGTGCTGGTGTTACGCCCCAAGAAAGTATTGGATGAAGACTTTAATAAGCAGCTTTGGCAGCTAGATGAGTAAAGCGGCATAAAGGCAGCATAACTGTTTTTCCGCACCAAATTCTCTAAAATCCTGACTCCGCAAGGCTTTCAGGGAATTTGATGCGATTTAGTCCAAAGTTAAGTCAGGGGTATTAGCCTAATCCCCCATTGTTCAATACCGAATCATCCGGGATAGCCCAAACATCACCAATGACGCCAGCAGGGCACCGCCAACAATGCTCAGAATCCCTGCATCAAAACTGCCCGTTGCCGCCACAATTGACCCGGGAATCAGCGAGCCGCCCACCCCGCCAAACAATACCGAAAGTCCGTTATAGAGTCCTGTGCCAGACCCTACCCGATCGGCAGGCAGTAGGCGTTGCACGATCGCATATTCCTGAGCCCCATAGGCACTTTGGCAGAATACAGCGATCGCAAAACAGAGCACCAGCAAGGGCAGTGTGTTCAGGGTAGAGGCTATGTAAACCATCGCGCCTGCAATCAGAAACCCCAGTCCTGCCAACCGGATGCGGTGCTGCAGCTTATCTCCCAGGTAAGCCATCGCGGCCATGCCGACAATCCCTGCCGTAAACACCAGGGCTAGCGGCCAGCCCAACTGCTCAAAATCAATGCCCTTGGCACGATTGAAGTAAGTAGGTAGCCAGTTGAGCAACCCAAATGCGCAGAAAGCATTGAGAATGCCACCGCAGACGGCTACCCAGAAACGGCGATCGCCCAGATAGCTGTTTCTAGCCTTGCCGATGCGCTCAAAGAGAGGCGGACTAGACGGCATAGCCCCTTTCAAAGGATCAGCCAAAGGATCAGCAGGGGGGGCTTCCTGAACTACAAAGTAAACCAAGGGAATAGAGATCACCATGCCCACGATGCCCAGCACAGCAAAAGTGGGTCGCCAGCCCAACTGATCAATCAATGGCACAATGATCAGCGGCGCAGTAGCAGTCGCCAATAAAATTCCACTGACCCAAATGGCATTAGCTCGCGATCGCTCTTCTAAGGGAAACCAGCGGCTGGTAATGGCGCTCAGCATGGGAATATGCACCCCTTCGCCTAATCCCAGCAGCAACCGCAAGCCAATTAAAGCCGCAAGGGATTGACCCAGGGGCGCACTCAGAACAGTGACGAGGGAAAACGCTGCAATAGCCAATATGATGCTCCGTTTAGCTCCAAACCGTTCAGCCAAAGGGCTCAGCAGCATGTTGGACAGAGCATAGGACAAAAAGAACGCCGCTAGCAGAATCTCCCCTTTTGCACCCAGTTCGCGATCGCTCCAGCCAAAATCTGCTGCAATCCGCGGCAGGGCAAATGCCAGATTGGTGCGATCAAGATAGTTAATGAAAATTGTGACGCCCAAGACGATGGGAATGCGCCAGCGGTTTGCGAAAGAAGCGGCATAGGGGGACATATTCAATTCTCCAAATCAAATCTCTC
>DATNOY010000468.1:0-2992 GCA_036703495.1 Coleofasciculaceae cyanobacterium | reverse complement strand
AATCTATTGAACTTGCACATTAATCACCCCATCTATTTGAGCTAAAACGAGCGTCCTACGAAGCCTTAGCTATTTGCCGATAATAGGTGCTTCTGCTACATCCTAAAGTTCTACAAATGTCATCTACGGACAGGTCTGGATTGGCAGCCAGCGATCGCCCAATCTTCACCTGCTCTGCGGTCAGTGCCTGCGGCCTGCCTCCCTGTCTACCTCGCGCCCTGGCAGCGGTCAAGCCTGCATTGGTGCGTTCTCGAATTAGATCCCGCTCAAACTGGGCCATAGATGCCATGAGATGAAAAACCAGCTTGCCCGTAGCGCTGCTGGTGTCGATCGTCTCCTGAAGAGACTTAAACTCAATTCCCTTAGCTCCTAGCTCCGTGACGACCTGAACCAGGTGAGGCAGTGATCGCCCTAACCGATCGAGTCGCCACACCACCAAGGCATCCCCCTTGCGGCAAAACTCTAGTGCTTGATTCAAGCCAGGGCGATCGGACTTGCTGCCACTGATGCCTTTGTCCATAAAAATCTTCTCGCACCCAGCGGCTTTAAGCGCGTCCATCTGGAGATCAAGGTGCTGATCTTGGGTGCTGACTCTGGCATATCCAATTAGCATGTTTCAGAACTCATCTCTGTAGCGTGGTTTTGATACTTTGATTGTGACATGAGTTTTGGAACAAAAACAACGGCTAGGATAGAGTTTTTGTACTAGCTTGAGGCACGTTTCAAAAACGGGCGTTTTTGACACACTCTGCTCACTCAACTCATCTGCTTAACTAAATTTGCATTGCAGTGTATTGCAACGCATGATAGAGGTATGAAATCTCTTTCCGGGGTGGGCATAGCCATGAGCAAGGAAAACATCACCTTTCGATTGGACAGCGAAAAACGCGCAGTATTAGATGCTCTGGCAGTGGGGATGGATCGCGATCGGAGCTACTTGATCAACGAAGCCATCACGCTTTATCTGGAGATGCACCAATGGCAAATCGACGAAATCCAGCGTGGTATCGCTGAGGCAGATGCCGGAGACTTTGCCACTGAGGCAGAGGTCGATGCTGTATTTACAAGGCTAACCCGTGGCAAAGTCCGTTAAATGGCTGCGTCAAGCGCTGAAGAATCTGGAGCAAGCTTATGACTATATTGCTGAAACCGACGAAGATGCAGCGATCGCTTTGATTCTCAAAATTCAGGCAGCGACGGATCAACTCTCTGAGTTTCCTATGATGGGACGACCTGGACGAGTAGATAGGACGCGAGAACTGGTGATTGCCAATACTCCCTATGTCGTTATTTATCGCGTTAAAGAAAGCGCGGTAGAGATCTTAAGGGTGCTGCATTCGTCACGGAAGTATCCAGATTGAGGGCTTTATAGGCACGAGCATCAGGAAAGCAATAGCGAAGGGGTTTGCGTCGTCGAGGAGAGAAGAACTCTGTTGATAAATGAAGACTTAGCTAGCTAATTCATGGATTGAGTGAATCTCCTGCGAAACCATGACGATCGCTAGGTGTTGATGCCAGGATAGTGAAACCGCTGCGTATAGCGCCCGCCATATTTGCCATCAGCCTTATCAAATCTCAAGCAACCTGAATTTATTCAACTAGTCTAAGAGACGCGACACTTTGTGAACATGGTGCAGGCTTGCTGGAACAGTATTTTCCTGTCGAAGGTCGAGGGTAGTTATGGCATCAGCGAATCAAAACCCCGAACAACAAGCCCGCGATCGCATTGATGCCCTGCTGACACAAGCCGGTTGGCAGGTTCAGTCTAAGAAAAAGATTAACCTGAGTGCGAGCCTGGGCGTTGCCGTCCGGGAATATCAGACCGATGCGGGTCCAGCAGACTATGTGTTGTTTGTCGATCGGCAACCTGTGGGTGTGATTGAAGCCAAACGGGAAGAGGAAGGGCATCGCCTGACGGTGGTTGAGGAGCAGTCGGGGGAATATGCCGACAGTAAGCTGAAGTATATTAATAATCAGCCGTTGCCGTTTGTCTATGAGAGCACAGGCATTCTGACTCGCTTCACCGATCGCCGTGACCCCAAACCGCGATCGCGCCCCGTCTTTTCGTTCCATCGTCCTGAAACGTTTCAAACTTGGTTAAGCCAAGCTAAATCGCTAAGAGCGAGACTTTTGGATCTGCCCGTTCTACCGACTGAAGGGCTGCGGGATTGCCAGATCCGCGCCATCAATAACCTGGATATATCTTTCAAAGCGGCTCGTCCTCACGCCTTGATTCAGATGGCGACGGGGAGCGGCAAAACGTTCACCTCTATCAACTTTATCTATCGGCTGTTGAAGTTCGCTAAAGCGCAGCGGGTTTTGTTTTTGGTGGATACCAAAAACCTGGGTGAACAGGCCGAGCAGGAGTTTATGTCGTTTACGCCTAGCGACGATAATCGCAAGTTCACCGAACTCTATGCCGTGCAGCGGTTGAAGTCGAGCTATGTGGCAACGGATAGCCAAGTCTGTATTTCTACAATTCAGCGGCTTTACTCGATTCTCAAAGGGGAGGAGCTAGAGGATAGGGCAGAGGAAGCCAACCCCAATGAACTGGTGCAGCCCAAAGCCCCGTTGCCGGTGGTGTATAGCGATCGCCTGCCAATCGAGTTCTTTGACTTCATTGTGATCGATGAGTGCCACCGATCGATCTACAACATCTGGAAGCAGGTGCTGGACTATTTTGATGCGTTTCTGATTGGGCTGACGGCAACGCCGGATAAACGCACGTTTGGCTTCTTTAACGAGAATGTGGTGAGCGAGTACACCCATGAGCAAGCGGTGATCGATGGGGTGAATGTGGGCTATTTGCCTTACATCATTGAGACTGAAATCACCAGGGATGGCAGTCGTCTGGTTGCCAAAGAGTATGTAGAAAAGCGCGAAAAGCTGACTCGTCACCAGCGATGGGAGCAGCTTGACGAAGAGGTAGCGTATTCTGGGAAGCAACTGGATCAGAAGGTGGTTAACCCCAGCCAGATCCGCAATGTGATTC
>DATNOY010000467.1:0-2004 GCA_036703495.1 Coleofasciculaceae cyanobacterium | reverse complement strand
TGGAACAGGCTGGACATACAGTATTGCTGGTGGATGGGCACTTAGAAAATTTATCGATTTCGGTGATTAGCGATCGCATTGCAGCCTTTCAGCCCGACTTTGTGGTGGTCACGACTGCCCCCAGCTATCTGTTTTGGCGGTGTGCTCCCCCCGAACTGCGAGTGCCTAAGCTGCTGGTACAGGCATTGCGGCCCTTGGGGGGAACATTTGTGGCTATTGGCCCTCATGCTTCTACGACGCCTCAGGCAACCTTGAGCAAATTGGCGGTGGACGCAGTGATTTTGGGAGAGCCTGAAGCGGTGTTACCTCAGCTTGCAGATCGAGGGGATTGGCGATCGCTGACCTCGGTGGGCTACTGGCAAAACGATGAGGTGGTGGTTCAAGGCGGTTCTTATGTGACGGACATGTCCACTTTGCCTGCCCTCCAATGGCCCTCTGAACTGATTCAACGGCATACCCATCATCATCATCGATTTGATACTCATCCGACGACACCGGCTGCAGAGATGGAAACATCGAGAGGTTGCCCCTATCATTGTTCGTTTTGCGCTAAAGAAAATTTCCGCAATGGGTACCGGCGACGTCCTCTACCGGTTCTACTGGAAGAACTAGATGGCTTGATTGCCCAAGGGGTGGAGTATATTTACTTCATTGACGAAATCTTCTTGCCTCATCAGGCTTTGCTGCAAGCGCTGGTCGATCGCCCAATTCAGTTTGGCATTCAGACGCGGATTGATTTATGGAATCGGGATATGCTGACGCTGCTGGGCAAAGCAGGCTGTGTTTCTATTGAGGCGGGGGTAGAAAGTATTTCAACCGCAGGGCGGCAGCTTTTAGACAAAAACTGTAAGCTCACTACGGATGAGCTAAGCGATCGCCTGATCTACGCCAAACAGCACGTCCCTTTTGTCCAAGCCAACTTGCTGGATTCCCAGCTGGATGATCCAGAGGCGATCGCCGCTTGGCGCGATCATCTCCAGCATCATGGCGTTTGGGCCAATAAGCCGGTACCGCTATTTGCCTATCCTGGTTCTCCAGATTATGTCAAACGCTGGGGATTTCCAGATGACCAGGCCTGGGAACGAGCCCATGCCGATTATTTAACCGCTTATTCTAACTTTAGCGATATTCAGGAGGAAAACCCCTTGCCTTTAGCCCAGCTGGAGCGGTTGTAATGAGCTTAACGCAGCATGTTAAAACGAATTTTGATGACAACGGACTCGATCGGGGGCGTCTGGACTTATACGTTAGAACTAGTGCGGGCGTTGCATCGGCAGGGTGTAGAGGTGGCGATCGCTACGATGGGGGTGCCGCTGACGCCAGCGCAGTGGCAAGAAATTCGGCAAGTGCAGCCATTAGCTGTTTTTGAGAGCCAGTTTAAGCTGGAGTGGATGCAGGAACCCTGGTTCGATGTGGCCCAGGCGGGCGCATGGCTATTGCAGCTAGAGCAGCAGCTTCGCCCTGATGTGGTGCATTTAAATGGCTATGTGCATGCGGCGCTAGCGTGGCGATCGCCAGTGCTGGTGGTGGCTCATTCTTGTGTGTTGTCCTGGTGGCAGGCGGTCAAAGGAGCAGCGGCTCCGGCAGAGTGGCAAGAGTATCGCCAGAGAGTGGCACAGGGATTGCGATCAGCCGATCAAGTGATTGCGCCTTCTCAGGCAATGCTGGATACGCTCTATCAAAACTATGGTTCTGCTTTTGCCGGACAGGTGATTCCGAATGGCACAGATCCGGCACCGTTTGGTGGAGCTGATAGTGAGGCTAAGAGTGAGTCCGATAGGGGGGCGGATAAACTGCCGATGATTCTCAGCGTTGGTCGGTTTTGGGATGAAGCCAAAAATTTGCAGGTCTTAGAACAGATTGCGCCTGACCTGGAGGTGCCCATTTTTGTGGCAGGAGCGGTGCAGCATCCTCAAGGAGGACGGGCTAGCCCTAGCCAGGTTAGATCACTTGGACATCTCCCTCCGCAGGACTTGAGGTCTTGGTTCGCTAAATCTGCTATTT
>DATNOY010000466.1:0-3305 GCA_036703495.1 Coleofasciculaceae cyanobacterium | reverse complement strand
GAGTGGGATCGGTTCATGCGCTTCATGGAAAGATATGCCGAGAAGAACGATTTGGGCTTCAACAAAGCCGAATAAAACCCTTCATCTTTGGTCAGGGCGCTTTGGTAAGGGCGCAGGGTGCGCCCCTGCCGTACGGCCGATGCCGATGAAAATTGCTGTTAATTCCCCGCTCTGGTTGATCCATGACGCATGCTCCTCACCCTGACACTCAGCCGATCGCCATTCGCTGTGCGGTGATTACCATTAGCGATACGCGATCACCGGAAACCGATCGCAGCGGCCAACTGATTCAGCAATTGCTTCAGGAGGCGGGGCATCAGATATTGGACTATGTGCTGATTCCAGATGAACCGAAACAGATCCAAACTCATTTGCGGCTTTTGGGTCAGCAGTCTGACTTAGAAGCCATCATTCTCAACGGTGGCACTGGAATTGCCCCCAGAGATACTACCTATGATGCTGTTGAGCAATTACTAGATAAAACCTTACCTGGATTTGGTGAGCTGTTCCGCTGGCTCAGCTATGCCGAAATTGGTTCGCGGGCCATGGCATCCCGGGCGATCGCAGGAGTTTTTCAAGACAAGCTAATTTTTTCCTTACCTGGCTCTTCTAATGCTGTTCGCCTTGCCTTAGAAAAACTGATTCTGCCAGAGTTAGCCCACCTCGTCCGGCAGCTCCATCCAGCTCGCTAAAGCATCCAACTCGCTAAAGCTTGCCGTTTAATCTCGATATTCGTCGCGCATCCGGCGTCTGGGCCCTTCTCTTCTGCCCCCTTCTCTTCTGCCTCGGCGCTGCCCCAACTGCTGACTTACTTCTGCAAACAGGTTGTGTTGTAGGTAAGGATATGCTGACACCCAGAGGCTATAGTCAGGCAGATAAATATCTGAAACTTTACCAATCCGGCTCAGGTTGGGTACGCTCGACATGACTACCATTTGTGCCGTATCTCCAGGGCGAATGATTCGATGATCTCGTTTCAGCGGCACTTGCAATTTGGTAGCAAATCCTGCTTCATCTCCCACCTCCAAATTCAGCCGCCGCTCCCGGTTTTCCACAATCACCAGTTCGCCCAGCTTGTTAACGGTCTCTTCTTTGCCGACTAGCTCTTCGGTGACAAAGACATCTAACACTTTGCCCTGCCACAAGCCGCTGTAGGGATAGCGACGGCATTCCAAATTTTTGAGGCTGGCCCAATACACGGGGCCCCAAAGCCAATAAAATCCTGTGGTAAGACCTACCGCAAAGGCCAGCACCCAGAAGTCTTCACCCAAGAGAAAATTCAGAAACAGGGCGATCACCACGCCGCCAACTGAGATCAGCAGCCGCCGCAAAAAATCGGGGAGCTTGCCCCAAGCGTATTTGTATTGGTCGCCTGTGGCAACTCTAGGAATCAGTTCCTCAAATTTTTTGCGAGTGAGCGGAGTCAGCATAGGGGGCGATCGAGTCGGGGGAGGACAGGGGGAGGGAAGGCTTCAGCTTACTTTTCAGCGGGCGAGATGCCGTCCTCTGGAAAGATCCATTGAGTGGGAGCGGTTGCTTTCTTACGGAGGGCTTCCTCAGCGATCGCCAGCATTTGGTCAAGCGAAGTTTCTTGAATAAACTTGGAGGCTTTCTCCCGAAATTCCAGGTTTGGACAATTATCACCCAGTCTGCAACCTTGCACACAGGCGGTTTCGCAATCGATGGTTGCCGGATTAAGGTCTGCCGGATTCATCAGTCGTTCTCCTCGGTATCTGCTGAGATAGATCTGCTGAGACTATTATCGCCTGTTGAAGCGCGGCGTGAGGAGGAGACAGAATCCGCAAAAGTCAATTAACTTTCTACTTGTTTTAAGAGCGAGTAGACGGCAAGCATGGGTAAAGCAGGCAGCAGAATCGCCGCAGCCAGGCTAATTTCGGGAATTTGCAGCAGAGCGCCATACAAACTGAGCCACAGACCTGCAACTAAACCCATCGGCGAACTGAAACACTCGACGAATTCTAAAAAAACCAATAGCGATCGCAGTAGCAGCATAGAATTCCACTCCTTATTGAACTTTTCCTTTGAGGAAACCCACTAAATTTTGCAGGAAAGATGGACTCACGGTAGTTGTCTCTGATGCCGATGGGGAGATTTCCAGATCGGGGCTGACAGAGTTGGGCGCTGGCTCGCTCGCCAAGGGGACTTCTTCAGCCGTTCCAGAAACAATCAGCCGGAAAGCAATTTGCTGAACTTTATCGATAGGTAAATTGAGCTGTTTAGCGATCGTATTCAGGGAAGTATTGCCTTGCGTGAATTCCCACACCTGCCATTCCGGTTGATTGAGCTTGACCTGAGGTTTGCCATCAATGGCGCTAACCAGGGCCGAAGTCGGTTCTGGCAGCTTATCGGCCAAGGCAGTCCAGTCCTTTAAGGCTCTTAATCCTGCTAGCGTCACATCGGTAGCGGGGGCACTGAGTCCTGTCATTTCTCCAGGCGGTAGCGGTGCTTTGCCATCGAACTGAAACCAGCCATCCTCTAGCTCAAACAAGGCACAAACTTGTCGCATCACCTGGCTGTAGAACAGCAGTTTCAGCTGTTCAGCTGTTAACACGCCTTGGGATTTAAGACACAAGCCCAAAGGGGTTCCCACCGTGCAGGTTTGAGCCAAGCGGGTCGCAGCCCGATCACCCAACCATCCTCGTTGACCAATGAGGGTGACCAGCCCCTGTTGGTTCAGCAAATGATGGGCGGCGACAATCCGCCCCTGATTAAACCAAACGTAGTGGTTGCGGCGTGGCTTCGCCTGCGATTCCAAGGTGCAGATACTCAGCAAGCCAGTTTTGCTGCCTTGCTCTAAGAATTTCAAAATCTCAGCTAACGAAAAGTCCGCCAGATATCCTGTAATTGCCATAGTTCCCTTTAAGGTTTCTGCCTTGTCTGCCTTTTATCCTGAGTGCAGTCCTGCACCCCATCCTTCGCTAGGCGATGCAGCTGATTGGGAGTGAACGGCTAGCCTAGCGCAGACGATCATCCATATCTCTAATTCATATCAGACCATGCAGTTTTGCATGGAGTGTTGCACTAGCGTAATAATTGCCGTTGCCACGGATGCAGAGTCATTCGGATCAACAACGATGATGGGCGGGCGGCTATTGACATGCAGATAGCCTAGCGCGATCGCCACATTTTCCACATCCCAAGCGCCTTCACAATCCACATGGGTTAACCCAATGATCATGGGAACTGGCGATCGCTGCTTCATAAAACCGAGAATCCGGCGAGCATCCCGAAACTCCCGCGGACGATGCGCCGCTACTAGCAGAATGTAGGCATGAGCTTTACGA
>DATNOY010000465.1:0-4430 GCA_036703495.1 Coleofasciculaceae cyanobacterium | reverse complement strand
TAAATTCATTGATTAGCTGAAACTGCTAGTACTTTACATCATCACCGGATGTAAGACACTACCCGTTGCTCTACTAAATCATAGATGTAGACCTGTCTCGATATGAGGCTATCTGTTTTTGCCGAATTGCTTGCTGACGCTTCAACTCCATATTGGAGCGATGAGAGAATATGACGCTTTGGGCGATTAGGAATATCTGAATCAAGTGACTGAATCAGGACATTATATTTCTCTTGAAAATTATCCTTGTAAAGAATGTCTTGGATCTGGACGGCGTTTAGAGGAAACCCCCCTTCTATGTCTTTCCAGATGGTAAGAGATGAATTTACCGTCTCGAATGAGATAGGGACTGTGTGAGAGGGTTTGAGGAGCAAATAGCTCTGCAAAAACCGGCGGCTTGTTGGTCATCCCCCTTAGAATGTATTCTCAAAGAATACTTATGTAGAAACTATGTAGTTTTGAAGATATGGATATTTGATATTGATAGAGATGACGCTTGGCTGCTCCGCTAAACCCAGTCGCCTTGGTGGCTACCATGAAAATCCTGGTTGGTGAGGACGATCGCGTTGTTGCCCAGTCGCTGCAATTTCTACTGAGTAGTTATAATTACGCGGTAGACATCGCTGCTGATGGTGAAGAAGCACTACGATTGACAGATGCTTTTGAGTACCATCTGGTTTTGCTGGATGTCTTGCTGCCTCGATTAAACGGCATTGAGGTGTGTCGTCAACTCCGAAAGAAGGGATTCCGGCAACCCATTCTGTTGCTCACCGGACAGGGAGAACCTCAGCAACAGGCAAACACTTCGTGGAGCATAGCTAACGCCCTCAACATCGGAGCCGATGATTCTGTGGTCAAACCCTTTGATAACGATGAACTGATCGCGCGAATCAAAGCATTGTTGCGAAGAGGCGGAACTGTGGGCGACCCTATTCTAAGTTGGGGGCATCTATCGCTTGATCCAAACATCCGCAGAGTTGCCTATCGGGATCAACTCCTGGTTCTGTCCCCCAAAGAATATGCCATTCTGGAGCTGTTTTTGCGGCATCCGGAGATGGTGTTTAGTGCCAAAGTCATCCTGGATCAAGCCTGGAGTTCTTTAGAATCTCCTGGAGAAGAAGCCGTTCGATGTCATATCAAAGATCTGCGGCAGAAGTTGATGGCAGTGGGTGCGCCCAAAGATTTGATCAAAACGGTTCATCGAGTGGGCTATCGACTGAATCCCCTCTATGCCGCCTCTACTCCAGTTCAAGTGGATCAATCCCTGACGGCTCCCCAGGTTGCCGAACTGCGTTCTGTCAATGAAGCATTACAAGTCGCAATGGAGCAATTGCAATCAGCCCAGACAGAACTGCAACAGAGAAATCAGGAATTGGAAGCAATTCGCGATGAACTGGAACAACGTGTTGTTGAGCGCACCGCAGAACTGAGCCAACGCGAAGCGTTTTTGAGCAGTATTTACGACGGAACAGCACAGTCCGTTTTTATCGTGGATGTAACGGAAACTAACGACTTCCGCTACGTTAGCTTTAACCATGCTGCCCAACAGTTTACCGGGCTAAGTCTGCAAGATATTCAGAATAAAACACCAGAAGAAGTATTTGGATTAGAGATGGGATCACTCTTTCGCCAAAATTATGAGCGCTGTTTGCAAACGAATCATAGCGTCACTTATGAAGACCATTTTATCTTTCACGATCGCCCCATCTGGACACTCACCACCCTGTCTCCGTTACGTAATTCACAGGGCAGCATTAATCGGATGGTCGGTACCGCTTTAGACATTAGCGATCGCAAACGTACTGAAGCCGTACTGCACGAATCGGAGGAGAAATATCGCTCGCTGTTTGAATCAATCGACCAGGGGTTTTGCCTACTCGAAGTGGTGTTTGATGCAAATGACAAAGCGATTGACTACCGCTTTATGGAGATCAATGAGGCGTTTGGACAGCAGAGCGGTTTAGTCAATCCGGTCGGGAAAACCATCCTCGAACTGGTGCCCAACCTTGAACCGCAGTGGGCAGAATTATATGGTCAGGTGGCAAAGTCAGGTGAAGCCGTCCGGTTTGAAGCCGATGTGCCTTCCATGAGCCGCATCTTTGACGTTTATGCGTTTCCCAGCGGTACACTCGGTCAAAACCTCGTCGCGGTGCTATTCGCTGACATCACTCAACGCAAACGGGTAGAAGAAAGCTTGCGCCAAACTGCCGAATTGAATGCGTTTCGGGTCTCTCTGGCTGACGCACTGCGCCCGCTCACGGATGTTTCAGAAATTCTAGTGATCGCCGCTCGCATTTTGGGTGAATCACTGCGGGCAACGCGTGTCGTTTACATTGAGGTTGTGTCAGCGGGTGAGGCGGTCATCGTTCATCGCAACTACACCCATGGTGTAGCAGAGTTGAGTGGGCAATACCGTTTGGAAGACTACGGACGCAACCTCATTGCTGATCATCAGGCTGGACACACCCAGGTTGTCACTGATATCCCTGATCATCCGAGATATACGGAGGCTGAGAAGGCGAGATATCGCGAACTTGAGATTGCCGCACACATTGATGTGCCATTGATTAAAAATAATCAGTTCGTCGCCCTGCTGGCGGTGCATCAATCCACACCGCGTCAGTGGACCGAAACCGAGGTCAAACGGGTTGAAGAAACCGCAGAGCGAACCTGGGCCGCCGTCGAACGTGCTTATGCCGAAGCTGCCCTGCACCAAAACGAAGAGATGTTGCGGTTGGCTCTGGCGGGTGCCCACGCAGGCACCTGGAATTGGGAACTGGCAACGGATCATCTGACCTGGTCGCCGGAGACCTATCACCTGTATGGACTCGATCTCACCGCATCGCCACCCACCTATGACGACTGGTACGAGAATAGTTTACATCCTGACGATCGCACTTGGGTCAATCACTATGTGGATCAGATGATGACCCAACGCCAGCCTGATCTCCAACTGGAATTTCGGATTCTGCATCCCCAACACGGGATTCGCTGGATATTGAGTCTGGGACACCTGACGGTGAATGAGCAAGGGGAACCCATTCGGTTGAGCGGCATCAATCTGGATATTAGCGATCGCAAACAGGCAGAGCAGAAAATTCGAGAGCAGGCGGCATTACTTGACATTTCCACCGATGCAATTTTGGTGTGCGACTTAGACGGTTGCATTCTCTACTGGAATCAGGGAGCCGAACATCTGTATGGCTGGCAAGCGGAGGAAGCTCTGGGACAAACAGCGAATGAACTGTTATCAAGGAGTCCGTCTACATTTAGGGAAATGAAGCAAATAGTGCTGGAGCGAGGCACATGGCACGGTGAAATTCAGAGATTTACAAAAACTGGCAAGGAAGTCACTGTGGAGGGGCGCTGTACATTGGTGCGGGATGAGGCGGGTCAACCCAAATCAATTCTTTCCATCGATACCGATATTACTGAAAAGAAAAGCCTGGAAGCCCAGTTCTATCAGGCACAACGCCTGGAAAGTTTGGGCACCTTGACGAGCGGCATTGCCCACGACCTCAACAATACCCTGACTCCCATTCTAGCTATTGCTCAACTCCTCCAGATGCAGTCACCTGAACTACATGCCCGATCACAAGAAATGCTGCAATTGCTGGAAAAGAGTGCCCAACGTGGGGCAAACATGGTAAAGCAAATTCTCACATTTACCAGGGGGACAGGGGGCGAGAGATCGCTCGTAGATGTGGCTTCGCTACTCCAGGAAGTGGTCAAAGTCGCTCAGCAAACCTTCCCCAAGTTCATCACCATCCGTACAACTGTTCCAGCCCAAGGCATCCGGCAAGTGTCTGCTGATGCGACCCAACTGCATCAGGTCGTGATGAATCTTTGCGTCAATGCTCGTGATGCAATGCCGGCTGACGGTACGCTGACGCTCTCTGCCGAAAATTTTGATGCCAATGAAATCTTTACTCAGATAAATCTGGATGCCCATGTGGAGCAGTATGTTCTCATTACAGTGGCTGATACAGGTACAGGTATTGCTCCCGAAGTGCGCGATCGCATTTTTGACCCCTTTTTCACTACCAAAGCGATCGGTCAGGGTACGGGCTTAGGGCTTTCTACCGTTTTAGGAATTGTCAGAAGCTATGGGGGGGTTATCCAGGTTGCCAGCGAAGTCGGGAAGGGGACGCAGTTTAAGATTTACCTGCCTGCCGTTGAGACTGAAGCGGCATCCAATCTTCAAGCGACGACCCTACCGCAAGGACAGGGAGAATTGATTTTAGTTGTCGATGATGAATCTGCCATTCTTCAATCCACTCGCGCTATTCTGGAAACCTATCATTATCAGGTACTCACGGCAAGGAATGGCACGGAGGCGATCGCCATCTATACCCAATACCAACAGGACATTGCACTTGTTCTGGTAGATATGATGATGCCGGATATGGATGGGATAACGGTCATTCGAG